>CAYULV010000029.1:0-16691 GCA_964445655.1 uncultured Granulosicoccaceae bacterium
GAATCGTTCGCCGATCTTGCCCGTGAATTTTCTGATGATATTGGCTCATCCGGAAACGGTGGAAGTCTTGGGATCATCGCGCCATTTGACCCCAGTGACCAATTCCCCAGTGATCAGGCCTTGGCCGATGCGTTGTATCAATTGGAAAAGGAAGGGTCGATTTCCGAGCCGGTGGTCAGTTCTGCCGGTGTACATCTCTTGAAGGTCGATCGGGTTATTGAAGAGAGTGGCAAGCCGTTTGACGAAGTGAAAGAGGAAATCATTGCGGAGATCAAGCAAGATCAGGCTGACACTGAATACTTCGACTTGCGTGAGATCTTGAGCGAGCAGTCGTTCGATGCGCCAGAGTCGCTCGAACCTGCCAGTGATGTGAGCGGCCTCGAACTCAAGACTTCTGACTGGATCGACGTTACGAGTAATGCAGACCCGGTGTTGTCCAACCGCCAGGTGCTGGCAGCCGCATTCAGCCCGGATGTCAAAGACGATGGCAATAACTCGGAATTGATTGAAGTCGGCGAAAGACACATTGTTGTATTGCGCGTGCTCGAGTATGAAGATGAGCGTCCACAAACTCTTGACGAGGTTCGGGACGAGGTTGTTGATTCCTTGAAATCCGAACGTGCAGGGGAAGCCCTGAATGAGTTGGCCGCAGCAGCAAACGATCGCCTGCTCGCCGGTGAAAGTGCGGAAGATATTGCTGAGTCCGATGAGCTGGCCAGCGCCGCGACGGCTGTCGTGTTGTCTCGACAGTCGACTGAATTCGATCGCCCGGTGATGGATCAGTTATATGCATTGCCGAAGCCTGTCGATGGGACGCCAGTCACGCACAATGCAGTGCTTGGCAATGGTAATCGAGTTGCTGTGCGCCTGGTGGAAGTCGGCGTTCCCGAGGCCGATGAAGAGGCGCCAGCTGCAGCGGGCACGACAGTGGGTGCTAACCCGCGACTCGGCGGCGTAGAGTTCCAGGCATTGATGCAAAGCCTGCGTGAAGAGGCTGATGTGGATATCGCATCCCCCTGATGATGTCGTGGTTGTGAATTGGATGCTTGTAGCCACGTTTTAGCGTTTGATTTAGTGTTTACTTCGATACCATCAAGTCAATAAATTGCCGTGAATATGCAATTCTCCTGTTCTCTGAAGAATACTTCATGAGTGTGCCCTAGTCGTTGGACAACGAATATGGGCGGCATTAGTATCGACTCGTCAGCGAATTTGCTGTCGAGTCATTACGTATTAAGGGAGATTTGTAAATGGGTATGGTTTCGGAATTTAAAGAATTTGCGATGAAGGGCAGTCTGGTTGATATGGCTGTCGGGATAATAATTGGAGCAGCGGTAGGCAAGATGGTTGGCGCCTTGGTTGAAAATGTCATCATGCCGATCGTTGGTATTTTCATGGGGGGAGTCAACTTCGAAGACTTGTCCATAAAAGTCGGCGACGCTGCGATCGGATACGGGGCGTTTATTCAGTCATTAATAGATTTCCTGATCATCGCTTTTGTCATCTTCATGATCTTGAAAGCCATAAATAAAGCAAAATCCGCTTACGAAGAAGAGAAGGCCGCGGAGCCTGATCCTGACCCGGCCGATGTTGTTCTGCTGACAGAAATTCGTGATCTCTTGAGCAAGCGATAAACTCCCCGCTCACGTGGAACCCAAAAGGCACTCAATGGGAGTGCCTTTTTTTATGTCCGGACAAAAATCATGCATAGCGTTCTTTGGGGATTGATCGGCGCCTTGACGATCGGTGTGTCTGATTGCATCGCACGGGTGACCGCCGCGCGTTTGCCCACTGAGTTCATCGTGCTGGTTGTCATGCTGGTGTCGACGATTGCCTTGAGTGTTGGCTTTGCGTTCTCTGGCGCCTGGCCTGGCTGGCATCCCGCAGCCTGGGCATATTCTGCCGTGTCAGGTGTTCTCAATATCGTTGCTCTGCAATGCCTTTACATTGCTTTGCGACGCGGTCCGGTTTCCATTGCCTCGCCGACCGCCTCCGTGTTTTCCGTATTGATCGTCGGTATGAATATCGTAGCCGGTGCTGCTTTCACGGTCTGGCAACTGGTTTCGATCAGCCTTGCATTCATTGCCATCATCAGTTTGTCGCGTCCCAGTGGTAGTGCGGAAGCTGATCTTGATCATGATGCGCGCTGGCTTAGAATCACAGCGCTGTTTGCGTTGGCTGCGGCGACAGCGATTGCCTTGCGTTTTTTTCTTGCGCAAGAAGCCAGCGCTCTGGTCGGTAGCGTGGAAGCCTTGTATCTCAACAGACTGTTTGCACTGACGGCCATCATTGTCTTCGTGTTGTATCGCTTGCGCTCGGTTCTACCCATCGCTTATCCGGGGCGACGTATTACTGTGTTGCTGTTGATTCAGGCGGTACTGGAGACGGTGGCGCTTGGCGCTTTTCTGACTGGCTCAAGCGGTGACGGTCGGGTAGGTGCAGCCATTGGTTTTTCGGCGTTTGCTGCAGTGACCGTCTTGTCCGCGCGTGTCTGGCTTGGTGAAGCTGTCGGTTGGCGTCGAGCAATATGGATTGCGGTTATTGGTGGTGCGATCCTGATGGCTGTTTTAGGTTCGCCATAGATCTGGCCCGCCGTAGGCTTTACGTCGCTGGCAAACAACACCGAACCATTAAAAAATAGGATTAGGCAACGGTTTTGTCTGTGTGGTTATCCAGGTCGATGCAGGGGCTCCGCGTTCGATACTCGTCAGATCGACCAATCGATTGATGATGGGTACCGGCTCACGGGTGTTCAGCGAGCATGATGTTTGCACGAAAACTCGTACCTCGGCGACATCGTCTGCATGGCCTTGTCGCAAGGCTTCCGATTGCAGGTGTTGGGCAAATTGCCATATCAAATCTGGCAGGCAGGCGGCCTTTCTTGTTTGCTTGGCGGTCAGATGATCCGCCAGCTTGACGCGGTAGTCGCCGCCCTTGGGTGTTCTGACATGAAAGGTGGCATTGCCGCGTTTGGAGCGCAGCATCATTCGCCAACTGAATTGATGCCCTTGCTCGGTCCAGTTGACGTCACCCGGGATGCGGTAATGGCGTAGTGGAACCAGAATTTGTAACGCCAGCCATACCAGTACCAGCGTGACGATACCGGTACGCCAAAGGGACATGACGCCGGTGCTACTGTTAGCGGACAAGGCCGTGGAACTTTCTGTTCGGGCTTTTTCAGGTTCGAATGATGCCAGGGATTTGAATTTCTGCAGGTAGCCGCGTTGATTGATACGCTTGATCATCTGGCGCGGCCACGAGGGATCGAACATCAGCATGGTCGCGGCAATGGTCATCCACGGAAAAATACCAATGTTGAAGACAAAGGCATTGATTGTGTGAAAGACGCAATAGCATAAAAAAACCACAAAGCGGGTTCGTTTCCAGAGCAACAAGGGTGCTCCGACGATATGCAGGATGATGACGCTGTAGCTGGCGAGCGCGATGCCCCAGTCCTGGGTTACCCATTGCAGAAACGCCCCTTCGTCAGCGGCACGCGCATTCATCCACAGGCGCATCGGTTCTAGTTGCAACCAATCCGAGTTTATCTTGACGATACCTGCATACAGCAACACGATTTCCAGTTGGGCACACAACCAGAATCGGGTCCAGGCCGGAACCGTTTCACTTTGCTGCGGCCGAGCGCGTCTGGCATCGACCGACCAACAGCGATTTGCTGGCAGAAATATCAAAATGCCGATAAACAGCATCGTCAGATAGTAGTGGTTCAGATACAGCGCTCGATCGAGCAGGAAGTGATAACCGAAAGCAAGAAAAACAACGATGATGGCGAGGCGATAGTGGTAGCCGATCATTACGCAAAAACCGGCGATTGCCATGATGGCAAATAGAATCTCGAGCCCTTTGCCCGGTGGCATCACTACCCAATCGAATCCCGGGTACTTGAACAGTAGGGACGTCTCTCGGTACATGCAGTCGAGGCAAAGAAAAACCCCATAGTTGACCGCTTCAAATAACAGCAAGGCGCCGAACAGAATGCGAAAGACTGCTAGAGAGCTAGCATCGATCTCGCGAAAGAACAGACGTTGGAAGAGCGCGGCCATGGCGCCATTCTACCGCAGTAACACGGGCAGGTAAGGTTGCGGTCGAACCAGATACTACAAAGCCTGGTTGCGCTGCTATCTGGTGCGATAGCAGCGACTTGTCGGGTTTGGTTTACTGCGAGCCCAACATCTCCAGAAGCGATGGGTCGAGTGGCATTTCCATGGGTCCCTGTAACATCAATGCAAGTGACAGAGGTTGCCCATTGATATCGACAATTGCCTCATCAAGCGTGATGTTAGCGGTGTACTTGCCGTTTTCTTTAACCAGTACTTGAGACGCCTGCGGGCTGTACAGCAGCATGGCAAGTGGTGTGCTTTCGAGCGCAGCTGCGTCTGCATCCACCTTCAGGCTTGCTTGCAGGGCGTGAATAAGATCACCAACCGTCGCCAGATTATCCATGCCATTGGCTGAGTCGTCGCCCTTGAACGTCAGGCTGACTTCTGCATCAGCTGCACCGCCGGAATTGGTAAAGCCAAGACCATAGCTGAGGCTCGCGCCTTTGCCAATCAAGCTTTTGTACACGTTTCCGAGCTCTGCAAGCAAAGTGTCGTTCGCTGAGTCTGCATCTTCAAGCATCAGCTTGTTCGACAGTTCCTGCGCTTGCTGAATGGCTTCCAACTTCAAGCCCGATATGGAATTGCTCACGGCCAGTGTCTTCAAGTCAATCGGGCTTTCGAGATCGGCGATGTCAATCGTCTGGTCGTAGGCGATGGTGCCATTCGATGACTTGGCCAGTTGTTCATAGGTAACCTTGTTTAAACCGATGACCATGCCGTTACTCTGAACGAGACTGGCTGTGTCCATCGCTACCGTGCTTGAGCCGGTAAAAACCCCCGTCTGAATCCAGTTCAGATCAAAGGCATGCGTGATCGCTGACGCTGTGAAGTTGTCGCCTTCTGCGGAGCTGAAAGCCAATTCACCCAACTCACCTGAGCCGATTAACTTTCCGTCTGGATCGAAACTGAATTCATGCAGACTCTCGTTGATAGTAAAGCTACCATCGTCGCCAGCGATATTGATCGGAGCGGTTCGTAGCTCATTCAGCGTCTTGCCATTGAAGCCAACTGATGAACTCAACACGACAGGTTCTTCGTCACCGAACAGTTCGCTGAATGTTTTACCGACGTCCGAATCCGGATCGATCAATAAGGTTGTCAGGATATTCGATGCGCTAACGCGTGCTGCACCGTCGTTAAAACCGATGGGTGAGTGGTCGATTTCGTGGCTGAGCCGAAACACGATCTCGGCGTCGTCCTTGTCCGAGGTCTTGACGGTGGTGATTGCAGAGCTCTTCATGAAGCCAGAGGTATAGGATTCATTCTCGACGGCAAACGAACTGATCTGCCCCAGTTGAGCCAATAACTGGTCATAGGCATCACGTGTTTGCGAGCCACTGTAGTAGGTGGTTCCGGCCCAAGAGGCACCGGCGACGAGAGGCAGTACAGCTAACAGTTTTTTCATGACGGTTTCGCGTTCCTTATCGAGTAAGCGTGTCTGTAACTGTTATCGAACGTTACACTGTGACTTTCACACGGCGTCACGCTTACTGTGAGCCAAGTCCCGATCAATCATGTCTTTCGCGATATGGTCCGCGTTCCTCTGCCTGTTTAGCGTTGAATTTAGGCTTCAGAGAGCCTGGCCCACCTTGACTCAGCTCATTGAAGCGCCCTGATGAGTCAGTTCATCAGGGCAGTTCGGCGGGTCAAGTCATCGAGTCCGGGACTGACACAATGTTGAAACCCCCATCAACATAGATGATTTGCCCGGTGATGCCTGACGCCATGCCGGAGGCTAGAAACGCGGCTGTATCGCCGACCTGTTCGATGGTGGTGTTTTCGCGCATCGGTGCCACGGCGGACACATGCCCCAGCAGTTTTTTGAAGTTGCCAATACCGGCTGCCGCCAAGGTCTTGATGGGACCGGCGGAGATCGCGTTGACACGAATTTGCTCAGGGCCCAGCGACGTTGCCATGAAACGGGTGTTGGCTTCGAGTGAGGCTTTTGCCAACCCCATGACGTTGTAATTTGGCATGGCTCTGACCGCGCCGAGGTACGACAAGGTGATCAGAGAGCTACCCGGGCGCAATTGTTTGCGCGCAGCCTTGGCGACAGCTGCAAAGCTGTATGAGCTGATATCGTGTGCTATGCGGAAAGCGTCACGATCGATGGATTCGAGAAAATCCCCGTCGAGTGCTTCACGAGGGGCGAAGGCCACGGCGTGGACCAATCCGTCAAAGCCTTCGGACCATTCTTTGCCAAGGTCTGTCATCAGTGTGTCGATTTCCGCATCATCAGCTACATCACAGGCAAATGTGAGCGACGAACCAAGCTCCGCTGCCATATCAACAACGCGATCTTTCAAGCGTTCGTTCTGATAGGTGAATGCCAGTGAAGCGCCTTCACGATGCATGGCTGCAGCAATGCCCCAGGCGATAGAGCGCTTGCTTGCCACGCCAAAGATCAAAATTCGTTTACCTTCAAGCATTCCCATAAGATGTTTCCCGGTTGCCCAGCATGGAGACCATGACTGCTTCGTAGATTTCGGATAGTGTATCTACATCGGACATGCAGATGCACTCATTGATCTGATGAATCGTTGCGTTGATTGGACCAAATTCAACGACCTGCGCGCCACTCGGGGCAATGAAGCGGCCATCGGATGTGCCACCTCCGGTATCCAGTGTTGCCAACTGTCCGGTCTTGCTCTCGATAGCTACCTGCAGGGCGTCGGTCAAATTGCCCGGTGTTGTAATGAAAGGATGTGCGCTATCGTGCCACTTGATGCTGACATCCAGCGCGTGTTTTTTGCACAGCTCGGAAACGGTGTTTTGTATTTTTTCGCGGCTGCTTGCCGGGCTGTAGCGTACGTTGAAGTCGACCGCAGCTTCCCCGGGAATAACGTTAGTGGCACCCGTACCTGCATGAATGTTTGATACCTGCAATGTGGTGGGGGGGAAGTGTGCATCTCCCTGATCCCATTCGATAGCAACCAGCTCGCTGATAAACGGCGCGGCCCGATGAACCGGGTTGTCGGCCAGATGGGGGTAGGCGACATGGCCCTGTGTTCCCTTGATCGTCATTTTCGCCCCGAGAGAACCGCGACGACCATTTCGGATAATGTCGCCAAACGTGTTCGTGCTGCTGGGTTCGCCAAGAATGCAGTAGTCGATGTGTTCGTCTCTGGCGACCAGTGTATCGATAACCTTGGCCGTGCCGTTGACCGCTACGCCTTCCTCATCACTGGTCAGCAGAATTGCCAGTGAGCCATGCTGATGCTGGCCACTGGCGATAAAGCGTTCCATGGCCGTCACCATGGCGGCGACCCCGGACTTCATGTCGGCAGCGCCACGTCCTGTCATGTAATCGCCATCGATAGTGGCCGAGAAGGGTGGCACAGACCATTGCTTTTCGTCGCCGGTTGGCACCACATCAGTGTGCCCGGCAAACACGAGCAGCGGCCCCTCGTCGCCGATACGTGCCCAGAGATTGTCTACGTCTTCAAAGCGCAGGTGTTCAATTTTGAAACCGTGTGTGGCAAGGCGCTCGGCGATCAAAGTCTGGCAGCCGTGATCTTCAGGTGTTACCGACGGGCGTTGAATCAAGTCGCGAAGCAGCGACAGTGTTTCACTCAAGTCGGTGTCATTGTCATTGGCCATGAAGATTGTCGGTCCGTGAGTTTGAATTAGCTTAATAAGTTTGATCAAGCTTACAAGCGTTCGCATAACAAGTCTGACAGATGCGCTCTCTGCTCGTTGTTCAGCGGTGTTGCATCGATTGAGGTGACGAGAAATACATCATCGATGCGTTCACCCAATGTCGAAATTCTTGCATCATGGACATCGATGTTGGCTTCCGTAAAGCATCTGCCAATATCAGAGAGAATACCTGGTCGGTCCGCAGCGGTTATTCTGACTTCAGTCAAGCCGGCCAGGCCTTCGCGATTGGAGATTAGGTCGAAATCTATCTGCGTGTCGATGTCAAAATGTTTCAGGCGTCGCGATATGCGCTGATGGGAAATTTTTGGCAACTTGCCCGACTTGGTCAAGGCGCCTTCAAGCGTGCGATAAATTTCATCGACTCGCCGTGGCTCCGAGATCAGGTCCCCATTGTGTTCGAGCACATGGAAAGTGTCCAGTGCAACGCCCGTATCACTGGTATTGATGGTCGCCGAGAGCACGTTCAATTGTAGAGATTCCAGTATCGCTGTTATGCGAGCGAACAGTGATTGGTTGTTGGCCGTATAGATCAGTATTTCCATCGAGCCACGTGAAGGTGAGTGGCGCAGATTTATCAGTGGATCGGTTTCTTCGTTGCTGAGTAGCAGTTCGGTGTGTCGGGCGATTTCATGTGCGCGATACTGGCGGAAGTAATCTTCGCCAAGCGTATCCCATAAATCCGTTACACGTGCCTCATCGGCGAAGCCTTCATCAAGCAGGCTCAAGGTATGCGCTTGACGGCGTGCAATGACGTCAGCATCGTCAAGCGGGCGATCAAGGCCACGTTGTAAGATCTGCAAAGTGTACTGGTACAAGGAACGCAGCAGGCTTTCCTTGAACGAATTCCAGAGCTCAGGATTGGTTGCACGAATGTCAGCGACAGTCAGCAGATACAAATGATTGAGCTTGTCGACGGTGCCAACTTCCCGCGCGAAGTCGAGTTGAACGGCCGGGTCGTCAATGTCTTTGCGTTGCGCGGTTATCGACATGATCAAATGATTGCGTACCGTCCATTCCATCAACTCGCGATCATAGTTGCGCATGTTGTGGGAAGCGGCGAACACTTTCGCATCTTCAGCACCGAGCACGCTATGATCGCCACCACGCCCCTTGGCGATGTCATGGAAAAGGGCGGTCAGATACAGGACATGTGGGTGGCGCACAGTTTGCGCAATCAGTGAACAATGCGGGAACTCGACTTCGTAATCTGTCAAGGTAAAACGACGCAAGTTACGTATGACAAGGATGGTATGTTCGTCAACGGTATAGATATGAAACAAGTCGTATTGCATGCGTCCGACAATCGCGTCGAAGGCGGGTAGGTAGGCTGCCATCACGCCATAGCGATTCATCAAGCGCACCGTGCGTGTCAACTTGTTCGGATTGCTGAAGATACTGATAAACAGGTTTCGATTGACTGGATCACTCCGGAAGCGATCATTGATCAGTTTCAAATGGCTTCGAATCAGGCGCACAGTGTTGGATTTTATTTTCAGCGCTTCCTCGGTGTTGCCAAAAACGAGGAACACCTCCAGTAGCGCAGAATGGGTGTGCGTGAACACATCATCATGCGTGACCTCGAGAAAGCCGTTGCGTAATTGAAAGCGAGAATTGATCGGTACCACTGTCGAGGCGGCGGTGACGCCGGAGATGATGCCGCCGAGTCCTTGCAACAAGATTTCGTTCAATCGTTGCAGGGCCATGACCGTGCGATAGAAGCGCTGCATGAGCGTCTCTATCGATAGATTGTTTGTATCGTCGGTGAATCCGAATTCATGCGCGATATCGCGTTGGTGATCAAACAGCAGGCGATCTTCATGGCGCCCAGTCTCGTGATGCAACAGGTAGCGAATACGCCACAACAGCTCGATGCCATCTTCCAGGTCATCCAGTTCTTCTTGTTCGAGCAGGCCGTTTGAGACCAAAGGATCCAGATCGGGGGTGCCGAATACACGTTGACTGACCCAGGCGATGGTTTGAAAATCGCGTAAACCACCCTGGCTTTCCTTGACGTTCGGTTCCAGTCGATAGGCATTGGTATGAAAGCGCGCATAACGCTCTTCCTGTTCTTCCATTTTGGCTTTGTAGAATTTTTCAGCCGGCCACATTTTTTCCGGTGTGATGGCGGCTTGCAATGCGTCGAACAGTTGTTTGTCGCCACACAGATAGCGAGCCTCCATCAGATTGGTGATGACGGTCAGATCCTGTTTGGCAGTACTAGCGCTGTCAGAAACGGTTCTGACGCTATGCCCGAATTCCAGGTTCAGATCCCATAAGCGGGTTACCCATTCGCTGATATCTGCCTTGAGAGTGGCGTCATGTTTCTTGGGCAGCAGCACGGTGATGTCGATATCGGATGCGGGATGCAATTCACCGCGACCGTAGCCACCCACCGCAACCAATGCGCAAGCATTGAGTTTTTCACCCGCTTTGTCCCAGAGTTGGCGCAGGACATGATCGACGATAGCGGTTCTCAAATGCAGTGCAGTTTTTGCACTTGCACCTTGTTCAAACTGTTTGTGGATTGCATCGCGCCCAGCGGCGAGTGCTCTTCGCCAGATATCCGGGGCATCCGGATCTTGCGCAATGACCGCATCGATATCGGCAAGCAGTTCCTGCATTGTTGAGGCTTCGGTTTCTACAACGATTGCCCTTCACCCAAGGTCAGCAGGTCATAACCGTCTTCGGTGACGAGCACGGTGTGTTCCCACTGTGCGGACAGGGACCGATCCCGCGTGACTACCGTCCAACCGTCTGCCAGCACACGTGCATGGCGCTTACCCTGATTGATCATCGGTTCGATCGTAAAAGTCATGCCAGGGCGCAGCACCTCGCCAGCACCGGGTTTGCCATGGTGCAGCACTTGGGGATCTTCATGGAAGCTCGAGCCAATGCCGTGCCCGCAGTATTCTTCGACGACCGAGTAATGCTGTGCTTCGGCAAACACCTGAATGGCATGCCCGATATCGCCAAGCGTCGCGCCAGGGCGTACTACCTCGATGCCTCTGACCATGCTTTCGTAGGCGGTTTCGCACAGGCGTTTGGCATGGGGGGCGGGGGTCCCGACGTAATACATGCGACTGGTGTCGCCGTACCAGCCATCTTTGATGACAGTGACGTCGATATTGACGATATCGCCCTTTTTCAGCACCCGATCACTGGGGATGCCGTGGCAGATCTGTTGGTTGATGGAGGTACAGATGGATTTGGTGAACCCCTTGTAGCCCAGTGTGGCTGGAATCCCTTTCTGCACATTGACGATATGTTCGTGACAGATCGTGTTCAGTTCGTCGGTGGTGACGCCGGGAACGACGTGCTCGGTAATCAGGTCCAGCACTTCTGCTGCCATCTGGCCGGCAATCCGCATTGCTGCGATTTGATCCGGGGTTTTCAGCGTGATCGCCATGGTCTTGGTAGAGGCTCTTGGTATCTGTCTTTTCGGTGAGTGCAGTGTACCGCGATGGCCCCATTTGTGTTATAAAGTCGGGCTGACCGGGGCGGAGTTTCCGTACCGGCAATTCACACGCAAATCAACAAGATTCGGCCGGGTGCCCTTTTTTTTAAAATCGGGTCTGTCGTAATCGATTTGCGGAGGCCAAACCCAACCAGGAAATTACTATGGCTGATGTAACCATGCGCCAGATGCTAGAGGCTGGCGTGCATTTCGGACACCAGACTCGATACTGGGCGCCAAAGATGGCACCGTATATCTACGGTGAACGCAACAACATTCATATCTTCAATCTTGAACACAGCTTGCCTGCGCTGCTGGATGCGGCCAACTATGCTGGCAAGATTGCCTCCAAGAACGGTCGAATCCTGTTTGTCGGCACCAAGCGTGCAGCTCGTGATGCGGTCAAGGAAGCGGCGGATAGCTGCAACATGCCATTTGTAAACCGACGCTGGTCGGGCGGCATGATGACCAACTTCAAAACGGTCAAGCAATCGGTCAAGCGTCTACTTGAACTCGAAGGCATGCGCGAAGACGGCAGCATGGAACGCCTCAGCAAGAAAGAAGCACTTGGGCTGACCCGTGAATACGAAAAGCTCGAGCGTGGCATGGGCGGAATCAAGCACATGGAACGCCTGCCGGAAGCCTTGTTTGTTGTCGATGTGGGCCATGAACGTATTGCGATCACCGAAGCTAACAAGCTCGGTATTCCAGTTATCGCGGTCGTTGACAGCAACAATACGCCAGACGGTATCGACTACGTTATTCCGGGCAACGACGACGCCATTCGTGCCATTCAACTGTACGTTCAAGCGATTGCCACGGCGGTGCAGGATGGCAAGCGCGCTTCTGGCAAGATGGATGAAGAAATGGTAGCGGCCAGTGCCGCGCCAGCGGCGGCTGAAACTGCTGATGAGCCTGCGAAAGCAAGCGCTGAAGCGGAACCTGCGGCGGCTGAGGCTGCACCCGCTGACGCTCCGGTTGCGGATGCAGCGGCTGCGGAGCTGGCGGCTGAAGCTGAATCACGTGCGGCGGCAGATGCGTCTGGCGACACACCTGCCAGCTGATAACCGGCTGACCTGACTTGCCCCGCAAGGGGCAAGCACTAACACAAGAGGATTTTCAAGATGGCTATCACCGCAAGCATGGTGAAAGAGCTGCGCGAGCGCACTGGCGCTGGCATGATGGAGTGCAAGAAGGCGCTTACAGAAGCCAATGGCGACATGGACGCAGCAGCAGAGCAAATGCGTATTTCCGGCCTTGCCAAGGCTGACAAGAAAGCCGGCAATACGGCGGCTGAAGGTGTAGTGTCGATCAAGATCGGTAATGGCGGCGCAAGCTTTGGCATGGTCGAGATCAACAGCCAGACCGATTTTGCTGCCAAGGCAGAAGACTTCATCGGTTTTACCGACAAGGTCACTGATGCGGTATTGAACGATAAGCCTGGCGCGGTGGATGACATCAAGATCGATGGCGTTGCAGTCGAGGAAGTACGCAAGAATCTCGTCGCTAAAATTGGTGAAAACATTCAGGTGCGTCGTTGTGTCTCCGGTGACAGCAGTGGCAAATTTGGTGATTACATCCATGGTGGTGGCCGCATCGGCGTGGTGTGTGAGGTCGAAGGCGGTGATGACGCTCTGGCCAAAGACATCGCCATGCACATCGCAGCCAGCAACCCGGTATGCGTTGATGAGTCGGGCGTCCCGGCTGATGTTCTGGATAAAGAGAAGTCGATTCTGACCGCAGAAGCGGCTGAAAGCGGCAAGCCTGCTGAGATTGTCGAGAAGATGGTCATGGGTCGAATCAAGAAATATCTGTCCGAGATCACCTTGGTTGGACAGCCGTTCGTCAAGGATCCGGACCAGACGGTTGCTGATCTTTTGAAAGCAAAAGGTGCGAAGGTGCTGAGCTTTCACCGCTTTGAAGTGGGTGAAGGTATCGAGAAGAAAGAAGAGAATTTTGCCGACGAAGTCATGGCTCAGGTGCGTGGGACCGAATAAGACGGTTAAGATGTCTCGTGTCTTCCGGCTGTCTGGCTTTGATCGATCGTCAGGCAATGATGTTTTACGACTAAGCCGGGTTATGCCCGGCTTTTTTGTGGCAAGCTTTTTTGCTGAACTGGAAATGGACAAGAATCTATGTCAGAGAGTGCTCTAGGCCTGGTGGAAACCGATGCGCGTCCTGCGTTTGATCGAATACTGCTGAAACTCAGTGGTGAAGCCCTGATGGGCGGTTTGGATTACGGCATCGATCCGACGTACATTCTCAGGATTGCGTCTGAGGTCAAGGCCGTTAGTGACAAGGGGGTCGAAGTGGCCCTGGTTATCGGCGGCGGTAATATTTTCCGCGGAGCCGGTCTCGCCGAGGCCGGTATGGATCGCGTGACCGGAGACCATATGGGTATGTTGGCAACCGTCATCAATTGCCTGTCGATGCAAGATGCTCTCGAGACCCAAGGCGCTTATTGCCGCGTCATGTCTGCGCTCAAGATCAATGATGTGTGCGAAGACTATATCCGTCGTCGAGCGGTCCGGCATCTGGAGAAAGGTCGAATCGTTCTGTTCGCTGCCGGCACGGGCAACCCGTTTTTCACGACAGATTCGGCAGCGAGCCTGCGGGCGGTCGAGATCGGTGCTGACATCATGATCAAGGGCACCAAGGTTGACGGAATCTTCGACAAAGACCCGATGAAACACGATGATGCCGTCAAGTACGATGAGGTCAGCTTCGATGAGGCGATCAACAAGCGACTGGGTGTAATGGATCAGACGGCGATCGTCATGTGTCGTGACAACAATCTACCCGTCAAGGTCTTCAATATGAACAGCGACGGTGATCTCATGCGATTGGTCATGGGTGAAAATGTCGGTACCACAGTCTCTTAAAAACAGCAGCGGAAACGGTCATGATTGACGATATTCTCAAAGACGCCAAAACACGCATGAGCAAGAGTGCGGAGTCACTGGAGAACGAACTGTCGCGTATGCGCACCGGGCGTGCTCATCCCAGCCTGCTCGAAAACGTCAAGGTGGATTACTACGGCGCTGAATCACCATTGAGTCAGGTGGCAAACATCAATACCGAAGATGCACGCATGCTCACCGTGACACCTTGGGAGCAATCGATGGTACCGGCAGTTGAAAAAGCTATCATCAATGCAGATCTGGGGCTCAACCCCAATACCGCTGGTACGGTTATTCGCGTGCCAGTGCCGCCGATGACCGAGGAACGACGTAAAGACATGGTCAAGATGGTGCGTGGCGAAGCTGAGAACGCGCGGGTTGCGGTGCGCAATATACGTCGCGATGCGAATGGTGATCTGAAGGAACTTGAGAAGGAAAAGGAAATTTCCAAGGACGATCTCAGGCGTTCTGAAGAATCCGTGCAGAAGCTGACCGATGCCGCGATCAAGACCATTGATGAGGTCTTGGCTAAAAAAGAAACGGACTTGATGGAAGTGTAGGTAGCTGTTGTCGCTCCTACACAATCGTCAGTTTCCTGAACACATCCATGGACAAATCGGCTTATCCACGTCACATCGCCATCATCATGGATGGCAATGGTCGTTGGGCCAAGCAGCGCGGCAAGCCAAGGGCTGCTGGTCATCAGCAAGGGTTTCGTACCACCCGCGATATCGTTGAAGCCTGTGCCCGACACGAAATTGAAGCGCTGACCTTGTTCGCGTTTTCCAGTGAAAATTGGAAGCGGCCGGAAAAGGAAGTGGGCTTGTTGATGGACCTTTTCCTGCGAGCGCTGAAAAGCGAAGTCAGCAAACTCAAGGAAAACAACGTTCGTATCCGTTTTATCGGCGAGCGATCCGCATTCGGCGAGAAGCTACGTGATGAAATGGCCCATGCGGAATCCACTACAGCGGATAACAACGGCTTGAAGCTGGCCATTGCCGTTAACTACGGTGGACGATGGGATATTGTCAATGCCGCGCGTTCGCTGGCACAAGCAGTAGCGGACAAACGGCTGACGCCTGAACAGATCGACATCGAGCAATTTGCTCAACATGTGTCGCTCGGTGATGTCAGCGAGCCGGATCTCTTTATACGCACCGGCGGCGAAAAACGTATCAGCAATTATCTGTTGTGGCATCTGGCGTATACGGAGCTCTTTTTTACGGATGTGTTGTGGCCGGATTTTTCCGACGCCGAGCTGTTGGCTGCGATGTCCTTTTTTGCCGGACGCCAACGACGTTTTGGTCAGACGGGTGAACAGGTAACAGGAACCGATGCTTAAAACTCGAATCATTACTGCCGTGATCATGCTGCTGGTTTTTCTGACGGCATTGTTTGCCGCGTCGATCAGTGTCTTTGCCTTGTTGTTGGCAGCTGTCGTGGCCGCGTCTGCCTGGGAATGGAGTCGCCTGAGTGGTGTGCGTGATGAGAACCTGCAAACCGCCTATGCCGCTGGTATCGGTCTGCTTGCATTGATATTTCTTTATCTGCCGCAAACTGAACCCTTCATCCGTTGGATGATGCTGCTCGGGTTTCTGTTCTGGTTGAGCGCTCTCGCCATTTTCTATTTGAAACCGGTCCATGAGCCGATTGTCTCGCCCAATGTGATCTTGCTCATTAGTGGGCCTTTTGTGTTTATCGTCTGCGTACTGGGTGTTCAGTATCTTCGTAGCCATGATGTGGCCGCATCACCGTGGTTACTGTTGTACGCCTTGGCGACGGTCTGGTGCATGGATATTGGCGCCTACTTTACTGGGCGCAAATTTGGCCGCAACAAGCTCGCTCCATCGATCAGTCCGGGAAAGACCTGGGAAGGTGTGTTTGGTGGGCTGGGCGTTGCTTTTGTCTTTTTTCTATTGAGTCTGCTCATCGGCAACTGGCCTGAGGGCACTACTTTCAAACTGTTTGTCGCAACGCTGCTCGCTACCGCCGTATCGGTCATTGGTGATCTATACGAGAGCCGCATCAAGCGAGCTGCCAACAGGAAGGACAGCAGCCAATTGTTACCTGGTCACGGTGGCGTACTTGATCGTATCGACAGTGTTCTTGCCGCAGTGCCGGTATTTATCTTTCTCTGGGTCTGGTTATGAATCGAGCACAAGCAGTCACGCTGCTTGGCTCAACGGGATCAATCGGACATAGTGCACTCGACGTTATCGCACGTCATCCGGAACGCTTTTCCGTTTACGCACTGTCAGCCAATACCAATGTCGATGACTTGTTTCAGCAAGTCCGCACCTATCAACCGCAGCATGCGGTCATGGTCGATGAGGCAGCAGCAGCGGAACTCCACAAACGATGTCGTGAGGCGGGGCTGGAGGTTGTTGTCGCTCACGGTGATGAGGCGCTGGCGCAAATCGCCTGTGATGCAGACGTGGACGTCGTGGTCGCGGCCATTGTCGGGGCGGCTGGTTTGTTGCCAACGCTAGCTGCAGCTTCCGCAGGTAAACGACTGCTGCTGGCGAACAAGGAGTCGCTTGTGATGAGTGGCGAGAT
>CAYULV010000029.1:16791-22274 GCA_964445655.1 uncultured Granulosicoccaceae bacterium
CATCTGTTCAATGTGGATGTTGACGATATTGATGTGGTGGTCCATCCGCAGAGCATAATTCATTCGATGGTCAGCTACCGGGACGGCTCGGTACTGGCGCAAATGGGACGGCCTGACATGCGGACACCCAT
Source organism: uncultured Granulosicoccaceae bacterium (assembly GCA_964445655.1). Taxonomy (GTDB): domain Bacteria; phylum Pseudomonadota; class Gammaproteobacteria; order Granulosicoccales; family Granulosicoccaceae; genus Granulosicoccus. The sequence continues at coordinate 16,923 of CAYULV010000029.1, forward strand.
AGCTCATGCGCTTGCATGGCCTGATCGCATCGATGCCGGTGTGCAGCCGCTGGACTTCTCTGAGTTGGCGGGCCTTGAGTTTGAAGCCCCGGATACCGAACGCTTTCCGGCGTTGCGTCTCGCCTTCGAAGCTCAGCGTACTGGCGGCACGGCACCCGCCATTTTGAATGCGGCCAATGAAGTGGCTGTTGCGGCTTTTCTTGATGGCTCTGTTGCTTTTTTACAACTTATTCAAGTAGTTGAAGAAACTTTGTCACGCGCAAAAATATCCCATGCTGCCGATTTGCCCACTATCATTGATGCAGATACCGAAGCGCGGCAAATCGCGAAACAACTGATCCGTTAAAGCAAGGCCCCGAGCAAAACCCGAAAGCAAAACCTAGACAAACAGATCTTCACAAGCGATTCCCGTCATTTTCACCACGCCCAACTTTCTCCAACTGTTTCTTGCAACTCCATCGATGAAGTGTTCATGTTCAGCAATGTAGCGTTCAGTGTGCTCGCTTTCATCTTGGCGCTGGGAATCCTCGTTGCGATTCACGAGTTCGGCCACTTCTGGGTGGCGCGCAAGGTTGGCATCAAAGTACAGCGATTTTCTGTCGGTTTCGGCAAGGCCTTGTTTACTCGACGTGGCAAGCTCGATGACACCGAATTCGTTCTGGCGGCGATTCCACTGGGCGGCTACGTGAAGATGCTGGACGAGCGGGTGGAGCCAGTAGCGCGCCATGAACGACATCGAGCGTTCAATAATCAATCGCTTTGGGCTCGAAGCGCGGTCGTTGTTGCCGGTCCATTAGCGAACTTCTTACTAGCCATTGTTGCCTACTGGCTGGTTTTCATGATGGGCATCAGTGGTGTAGCACCGCTGATCGGGGCGCCTGTTCCCGGATCGCTTGCCGATAGTGCGGGGTTCCAGTTCGAGGACCGTATTGTCTCGGTAGATGGGCAGGAGACACCTACCTGGAGCGATGCCAGCATTGCGCTTATCGAATCATCTTTAGGGGTTGAGGCGCCGTTACCCATTGTGGTTGAAACCATCGACGGTGAGCGTGAGGTGCGGCAACTTGCCATCACCCAGGATGCAATGCTCAAATCTGATGGCAATGCCATTGCGGATCTCGGCTTTACCACGTGGTGGCCAGATGTCGACGCCTTGATTGGCGAGGTGGTTGCCGATGGCGCGGCGGCGGCGGCGGGTATGCAGGTTGATGATCTTGTTGTTGCAATCGATGACACGCCTATCGATAACTGGCAAGGGCTGGTCGATATCGTTCGGGTCAGTCCTGACAAAGCTCTCAATCTGACCATCGAACGTGATGGCGTGCTCGAAGAGTTGACACTGACCCCATCGCCGGTCGAAGTCGCAGGGGAAACGATCGGGCGTATTGGCGTTATCGAAACTCGCTCAGCGGGGATCGCCGATAAAGCAAACGTCACGGTACGCCACGGCCCACTGGAGTCGTTTACGCGGGCGGTCGGCCGGACATGGGACATGTCGGCATTGACCTTACGCATGCTGGGCAAGTTGTTTGTCGGTCAGGCCTCATTGGACAACATCAGCGGCCCGATCAGTATTGCGCAATACGCCGGTCAGTCGGCGTCGATTGGTCTTGATCATTACATCAATTTTATTGCGCTGATCAGTATCAGTCTTGCTGTGCTGAACCTGTTGCCCGTGCCAATACTCGACGGTGGGCATCTGGTGTTCTTTGCCGCAGAAGCGATTCGTGGAAAACCCTTATCCGAACGGGTTCATTTGCTTGGTCAACAGTTGGGAATGGTCATGATCGGTGGCTTGATGTTTCTCGCCTTTTACAACGATATATGGCGGTTGATGCGATGAGTCGTTGGAGTGCGATAGGCTTTTTGCTATTGATTTCGTTTGCGGTACTGCACGGCCAGGCGCGTGCGCAGTCATCCGAATTTGTTGTCTCGGACATCGTGGTCGAGGGCAATGAACGCATTGATCTGGGTACCGTCCTGACTTATATCCCAGTGCGAACTCGTGATCGTTTCGATCCGGCCACTGATAGTGCACGGGTGTTGCGAGAGGTGTATGAAACCGGCCTGTTCGAAAATGTCGCGATCAAACGACGTGGTAGCAACGTATTGGTAGTCGAGGTTGAAGAGCGGCCATCGATTGGCAGTATCAGTATCGATGGCAACAAGAAAATCAGCGGTGATCAACTGAACCAATCGCTCAGGCAGGCAGAAATTGCACCGGGGCGTGTCTATAACCGATCCATTCTCGAGACGGTTGAACGAGAACTTCGTCGCGTCTATTTCAGTTCAGGTAACTATGGCAGCGAGATCGACATCAATGTTGAAGAGCTCGATCGTAATCGTGTGGCTCTGGATATCAATATTGAGGAAGGGGCGGTTGCTCGTATAGAGCACATCAATATCATCGGTAACGAGACGTATTCGGATTCAACGTTGTTGGGATTGTTGCAGTCACGCGAGAAACCGTTTAACCCGTTTAGTAATGCTGACGAATACTCACAAGTCAAACTCGCCGCTGATATCGAAACCTTGCGTTCGTTCTATCAGGACAGTGGCTTCATTCGCTTTGAGATCGATTCGACTCAGGTTTCCATATCAGAAGACAAGCGCGATATTTTTGTCGTTATCAATATCCGCGAAGGGGATCGTTACACGGTGCGCTCGCTTGAGCTCTCAGGTGATTTTGATATCCCCGTAGAGGAACTCGAAAGCCGGCTCCGCGTGCGCGAAGGCGATGTTTTTTCTCGCAAGGACATTGTGCAAAGCAGTACTGCACTGAGTGACCGATTGGGGGAAGATGGGTTTGCTTTCGCATCGGTCGAGGTCTTGCCGGATATCAATGACGAAACTCGTGATGTCGGTTTGACCTTCGTTATCAACCCTGGCAAGCGGGTTTATGTTCGCCGCATAAGCTTTACTGGTCAGTACAAGACACGAGACGAAGTACTGCGTCGAGAAATGCGTCAGCTCGAGGGCAGTCGTTTTTCTCCGGCACTGGTCAACCGTTCGCGCATTCGACTGCAACGTTTGCCCTTCATGCAGAGCGTGTCGATCAGAACGCCACGAGTACCCGGGTCTGACGATCAGGTTGATCTTGAAGTTACCGTTGCGGAGGGACAGTCGGGTTCCTTTAGTGCCGGTCTTGGCTATGGCAGTGATGGCGGTGCAACGGTTAACCTCGCGTTTCAACAGGACAATCTATTTGGTACTGGCGAGAGTCTGCAATTCTCATTTGATAATGCGCGTACAACGCGTCAACTCTCATTGTCATTTCGTGATCCCTTTTTTACGGCTGACGGAATCAGTCGAACGGTAAGCGCCTTTATTCGGGAGACTGATACGAGTAATCAGGCATCGACTTCGCGTTTTCTGACCAGTACCCGCGGTGGCAGTGTGCGGTTCGGTGTGCCACTGAGTGAATTCTCGACGTTTCGGATTGGCCTTGGCTATGAACGTACCGAAATTGGTACCACCAGTGGTACCCCGCAGGAATTTCTGGACTTCATTGACGAAGAGGGCGATACGTTTGATCTGTTTGATCTGAATCTGGGGTTCACCTTCGATACACGTAACCGAACGGTGTTTGCCACCAAGGGCGCGGTAAACCGCTTCACGCTCGAAGCCATCATCCCGGGCAGTGATCTGACGTTCTACAAACTGGGGTATCGCTTCGAGTATTTCAGGCCGATCACCGAACGCTATACCTTCTCGTCAACCGTCAGAATTGATGGTGGTTTCGGCTACGGTGACTCTGATACTCTGCCTTTTTTCAAACGTTTTTTTGCGGGTGGGGTGCGCACCTTGCGCGGGTTTCGCACCGGTACTCTCGGCCCCAGGGACTCCCTGGATAACGCTCAGGGCGGGGACTTCCGGACCCTCGGTACCGTCGAAATCATCTTTCCGCCGCCATTTATCGAGGAGCCCGGTGCCACACGCCTGAGCTTGTTCACGGATTTTGGTAACGTCTTCACAGAATATGACGAATTCGACGCCGATGATGTGCGTGTCTCCTACGGTGTGGCGTTTGTGTGGTTGTCGCCGGTCGGGCCATTGACATTCAGCGTGGCAAGGCCCTTGAACGAGGAAGAGGGTGACAGGGTGCAGCAATTCCAGTTCACAATCGGGTCAATTTTCTAGGTGGTGAACATGCTACGACCTTCCAATCGGGTAATATCGTCACGGTCAAACTCTTTCAGAGGTTTTTCATTGAATACATTTCTGACAACACTTCTGTGCGTCGCGGCGCTTTTATTGGGGCCTCTGGCGGGGGTGCAGGCAGATGACAGTCAGAATGCTCGTATCGGCTTTGTCGATATTCCCTATCTGATCGACCGGGCGCCGCAGGCGCTGGATGCCGAGCAACGTCTGGAATCAGAATTCGGGCCCCGACAGGTGGAGCTTGAAAGCCAGCGAGCGGAGCTCGCCGCATTGACAGCCAGGCTTAACGATTCGTCGCTGGATCTGGTGGAAACGGAACTCGCACAACTCGATCGTGAAATTCGTGGTCTGGAACGTCGCATCAAGCGAGACGAACAGGATTTTCGCGAAGAGCTGAATATCCAGAAAAATAACGAATTCAAGAAGGTACGTATTCTGGTGCTGGAGGCGATCGGCCAGTTTGGTGAGCAGCACGATTACGACCTGATTGTCAGCGATGGCGTGTTGTACGCCAACAAACGAATCGATGTCACCGAGCGCATCCTTGAATCGCTGGCGAAGGAGTATTCGAGCTTACAGTCAGCCAACTGAACTGTGTAAGCGCAGAGCCTTTGCCAAGAACACAAGCCAAGCGGAGCAACTGGTGAAACTCGGTGACATTGCCCACGCCCTTGCGCTTGAGCTTCATGGCGATGCAGATCACCCCATAACAGCCATCGCGCCGATCGAGTCGGCAACGGATGAACATCTGGCCTTTGTCACCGATGCGCGTTATACCGAGCGCCTGGAAAAATCACGGGCGGGTGTTGTAATCGTCCCTGCACCAATGGCGGCAATTGCGCCGGGCAATCATCTGATTGCTGACAATCCCTATGCCGCCTATGCCGAAGCGTCGTGGCTATTGTCACCGCCGACTGTCGCCGAGCCCGGTATTCATGCAAGCGCCATTGTTGATCCAACTGCGAATGTCGCGACATCTGCCTCTATTGGCCCTGGCGTGGTGATAGGCGCGCAGTGCCATATCGAGGACGAAGTTGTTGTCGGTGCGCATTGTGTCATTGGTGCACAGGTGTCGATTGGCCCGAGTGTTCACCTGTTTCCGAGAGTCACCATTTACGACAAGGTATCGATTGGCCGCGAATCGCGGGTGCAAAGCGGGGCAGTGCTGGGTAGCGAAGGTTTCGGCTTTGC
>CAYULV010000030.1:0-4619 GCA_964445655.1 uncultured Granulosicoccaceae bacterium
TGAGAATGGTCGATGATGGATTAACCCAAATTGGAATATGACGAAAACCGGTCTGACAACTAGTATGATAACGGTAGAAACAGCCAATACAGATTAATAACAGGTAAATCGTGGCCCTGACACCAGAAAATATTGCTTCCATTGCGCACCTAGCGCGTCTCGGCGTCGATGATGCGTCGCTTGAGCCCTTGGCTGCGGATCTTTCCACCGTGCTCGATCTGGTCGAACAGCTGCAGGCGGTCGATACGACCGGGGTCTCGCCGATGGCGCACCCGGCCAGTGCGCAGCTTGTTTTGCGCGAAGATGTTGTCACTGAAGATAATCTCCGTGATGGGTTACAGGCTCCTTCGCCCGAGGTGACGGACGGCTATTTTCTCGTCCCACGGGTGATCGAGTGACTCAGGCCATGCAACAGCCCATCCATCAAAAAAGCGTTAGCGCTCTCTCGTCAATGCTTCGTAGCAAGGAAGTCTCTTCGCGCGAACTGACAGATCATTTTCTTGGCCGAATTGACACCCACAATGGTGCGCTCAACGCCTATATCACGGTTGATGCTGACGGCGCGCGTGCTGCAGCTGACGCCGCAGATGCGGTTATTGCGGCGGGCAATGCGGGCCCGTTGACTGGTGTACCGATCGCGCACAAAGACATCTTTTGTACTAAAGGCCTGCTGACAAGTTGTGCATCGCGCATGCTGCATAATTTTGTCGCACCCTATGATGCGACGGTGGTATCCAAATTCAACGATGCTGGCGTCGTTGTCCTCGGCAAGGCCAATATGGATGAATTTGCCATGGGCTCATCCAACGAAAACAGTCATTACGGCTCAGTGGCAAATCCCTGGCAGCTCGACCGTGTTCCTGGCGGTTCCTCCGGTGGCAGCGCGGCACTGGTGGCAGCGGGGCTTGCCGCGGCGGCGACCGGCACCGATACCGGGGGATCGATTCGTCAGCCGGCAGCGTTTTGTGGCCTGACAGGCATCAAGCCCACCTATGGTCGCGTGTCGCGTTACGGCATGATCGCGTTTGCCTCAAGCCTTGATCAAGGTGGGCCACTCGCGCGTAGCGCGGAAGATTGTGCCTTGCTATTACAGGCAATGGCGGGCTTTGATGAACGTGATTCAACCAGTAGTCGTGATGCCGTACCGGATTTCTCCGCCCAGTTGGGCGATGGGTTATCAGGGGTTCGTATTGGCGTTCCCAAAGAATATTTTTCAGCAGGGCTTGATGACGGCGTTGCCGATGTCGTACGCCAAGCGCTTGCTCAATATGAAAAGCTTGGGGCAACGCTTGTTGAGGTGTCTTTACCGAATCAGGGTTTGTGCATACCGGCTTACTATGTCGTTGCACCGGCGGAAGCTTCAAGCAATCTGTCGCGTTTTGATGGCGTAAGGTTCGGGCATCGTTGTGACAATCCGGTTGATCTTGAAGATCTGTACAAACGTTCGCGCGGAGAAGGCTTTGGCGATGAGGTAAAACGCCGCATACTTATCGGCACCTATGCTTTGTCCGCCGGCTACTACGACGCGTATTACCTGAAGGCTCAACAGGTACGACAATTGGTCAGTGACGATTTCACTGATGCGTTCAAGGATGTTGATGTAATTGCCGGGCCTACCACGCCGACAACAGCCTTTGCTCGCGGCGATAAACTCGATGATCCGGTTGCCATGTATCTGAACGATCTCTTTACGGTGTCAGCCAATCTGTCAGGTTTGCCAGCGATGTCCTTGCCGTGCGGATTCGTCGACGGCTTGCCCGTTGGATTGCAACTTGTCGGGCCTGCCCTGCAGGAAGCGCGTTTGCTGAATCTGGCGCATCAATATCAACTTGACTCCGACTGGCATCAACAAATGCCAGCGGACTATTCCTGAAGAGGCCTGTCAGACATGTCGTGGGAAACCGTCATTGGCCTTGAAATTCATGCGCAGTTGAAAACTGCGTCGAAGATTTTCTCTGGTGCCTCAACCGCCTTTGGTGCGGAACCGAATACGCAAGCCTGCGCTGTGGATCTCGGATTGCCTGGTGTACTACCAGTTGTTAACCGAGATGTGGTGAAGATGGCTGTGCGTTTTGCGCTTGCCACTAACGCCGATATTGGCAAGACATCCGTGTTTGCGCGCAAAAATTACTTCTATCCCGATTTGCCCAAGGGCTACCAGATTTCGCAAATGGCTTTGCCGATTGTCGGCGAAGGGCAGGTGACCGTGACTGTCGGTGACACCGAAAAAACCATCGGCGTCACCCGAGCACATTTGGAAGAGGATGCGGGAAAGTCCGTGCATGATCTGTTTCCGGGCTCTACTGGCATTGATCTTAATCGCGCGGGAACACCCTTGCTGGAAATTGTTTCGGAACCTGATATGCGAAGCGCCGAAGAAGCGGTTGCCTATGCGCGTTATATACATGCTCTGGTGCGTTATATCGATATCTGTGATGGCAACATGCAGGAAGGTTCCTTCCGTTGTGATGCCAACGTTTCGATCAGGCCGACGGGGCAAAAAGAATTCGGTACGCGCGCCGAAATCAAGAATATCAATTCATTTCGCTTCCTCGAACGAGCCATTCTGTTTGAAGTCGAACGTCAGACTGATGTACTAGAAAGCGGCGGTACCGTCGTGCAGGAAACTCGTCTTTACGATGCAGATAAAGACGAAACCCGGTCAATGCGCAGTAAGGAAGAAGCAAATGACTATCGCTATTTTCCTGACCCGGATTTACCGCCACTGGTTATAGACGATGCCTTTATCGATTCAGTGCGAGCTTCCTTGCCTGAGTTACCCGAAGTTCGTCGCCAGCGGTTTATCACTGATCTTGAACTGCCAGTGGCTGATGCCTCGGCCATTACAACCGACAGGGCAACGGCAGACTACTTTGAAGCGATGTTGGCGGCAAACAAGTATCCGCCAAAATTGGCAGCCAATTGGGTACTGGGTGAGCTGTTTGGCCGGCTGAACAAGGAAAACATGGAACTTGAAGAGTCACCTGTTTCAGCTGAAGCTTTGTCATTGTTGGTTGCTCGGATTGATGACGGCACCATTTCCGGGAAAATTGGCAAGCAGGTTTTCGATGCCATGTGGAATGGCGATAACGACGGTGATGCAGACAAGATCATCGAAGCCAAGGGTCTCAAACAGATCACCGATACCGGTGCGATCGAAGCCATGATTGATGAAGTGATCGCCGCCAACCCGTCCCAGGTGGAAGAATACAGAGCCGGTAAAGAGAAGCTGTTGTCGTTCTTTGTTGGCGCTGTCATGAAAGCATCACGCGGCAAGGCCAATCCAGCACAGTTGAATCAGTTACTTCGCGACAAGCTCAAGGCTTGATAGTCTTGTGATACACGCTTGATACATGCTTGATACACGCGTACTAATCACTTGATACGAAGCTTTATTCCAGACGTCCTCGCTTTCTGCGGCAGACAAGGGCGCTGGGTATTGCCCGCTGGATTGCTCGCGGGGTTTTTGTTGCCGGCGCTCGCAGCACCGTTGCGCGCCGCTATTCCTTACTTGATTGCCGTCTTGTTGTTTGTCGCGTGGTTACGCATCACTGATTCGAGTGGTACTAACGCGAGCTTATGGGCACGATTTGCATTCCTGAAAGATCGGAAATTGATTAGCGGCGTGTTAGTGGCTCAGCTTGTACTGCCATTACTACTTTATTTTCTTCTCAGCTTGAGCGGTATTCCAGCTATCTGGTGTATGGCGGCCGTATTGGTCGCGGCAGCAGCGCCAGTCTCTGGTGGGCCGAATATCGTGTTGCTGATGAAAGGCGATGCATCACTGGCCTTGCGCTGGTTGACGGTTGGCACCATGTTGATGCCATTGACTTCTATACCGGTGCTGGCCTTGTTGTTGCCCAGTGAACCCAGGCTTGCAGTCGGGTTGGCGATCGTCAAGCTTTTATTCATCATCACTATCGCGATGTTCGCCGCAATTGCCGTACACAATTACGGGTGGGGCAAGGCAATGAAAACACCACGATCTCAAGAGATACTGGATGGCATCGCGGCCATTTTACTTGCGTCGATGGTCATTGGTTTGATGTCAGCGGTGCATCATCCTACCTCCACGTTGCCCGTGATGGCTAAAATGCTGTTGGTCGCGATAACGATCAATGTTGGACTACAACTCCTGGGTATCGCCTTGGCCAATCTGAGTCGGAGCCTGGGTCATAGCCTGGGTCATAGCCTGAGTCTAAGCCTGAGCAAGCAGGCTGTGATCAGTTTTGGTGTTTTGAACGGTAATCGGAATATCGCCTTGTTTCTCGCAGCCTTACCGGTTGGCGTGACTGAACCTTTGCTGCTGTTTATTGCCTGTTATCAAATACCTATGTATCTGACACCGTTGATCGGTAGGCACTTGTACCGGCTTCTTGGTCGGCAGGTATTGTAAAATTCTTGTTGATTCCCTGCTAGGAATGCCATTTGATGCGCAAAACAGATTTCAAACCAGATAACAAATCAGGCCGTAAACCAGACAGCTTGCAACGATTCCTGATCGAGTCCTGCGATGTGCGTGGTCAACTGGTGCATCTGGATGAAACCTGGTGTGATGCGACGGCGCGTACTGAATACCCACCGCGGGTCAAAAAAGTATTGGGTGAAGCTTTTGTTGC
>CAYULV010000030.1:4719-22039 GCA_964445655.1 uncultured Granulosicoccaceae bacterium
AGCATTCTCGACGAACAGGGTGAAGTCGAGGTGATATGTGAATTTTGTGATGCCGAGTATCGTTATGATGCCGTAGACGTTGCCGGGCTCTTCAAAGGGTCACTCGGGGAAGGTGATAATTCGACGAGGCACTGAACGTCTGCACGGTGCGGTGTGTGCAGGGCGTTAGCTAAACCGGATGGCAGACGGGGCAACCAGGGCTCTTCTTCAACGCTATCTCGTGCCATTCCATCGACAGACCATCGAACAGGACAAGACGTCCGGCCAGACTGGAACCAATACCGGTTATCAGCTTGAGCGTTTCTATCGCCTGAACGCAGCCGACCATGCCGACCACTGGTCCGAGGATCCCTGCCTGCGCACAGGTATCGGCGGTTTCGTCACCTTCCTTGTAAAGGCATCGGTAACACGGTGCATCTGCCTCGCGCGAATCGATAACACTGATCTGTCCATCAAATCGAATGGCAGCGCCTGTGACGAGTGGCACCTTGTGCTTGACGCAGATGGCATTGACGGCAAAGCGTGTGGGAAAATTATCGCTGCAATCGAGTACCACCGTGCAGTCGGGTACCAGTTTTTCAAGGTCGTCGCTTTCGAGCCCATAGTCGATCGTCTCGATGGTGACTTGCGGGTTGATCGCATGGCAGGCTTCACGAGCCGAGTGAGTCTTCAGTTCACCCACACGTGCCTCATTATGAGCAACCTGTCTTTGCAGATTGGACACTTCAACCGTGTCGAAATCGGCAAAGCTCAATTTACCGACGCCCGCCGCAGCCAGATACAAGGCGGCAGGTGACCCAAGGCCACCCAGACCGACTATCAGCACATGGCTGTTGTTGATCTTTTCTTGTCCAGCGCTACCGATCTGCGGCAGAGTCAGATGGCGGCTGTATCGTTTATCGGGTGATGGATCCATACCGCACAGCATACCGTTGTGCGTATAGTCGTCAACCGATGGACAACAAGCTAGACATTTACACGTGAACTTTCTCGCCCATTCTCTCTTTGGCTATGCTGATGCCGCTCTGATCACCGGGCAGTTCTGCGGCGATTTCGTCCGTGGCAGTGACCTGTCGCATCTCCCGCGGGGCATTGAAGTGGGCATTCGTTTGCATCGGCGCATGGATGCCTTTACTGATGCTCACGAGGCCTTGAAACCTGCCAAAGTCAGTCTTGGTGCAGACAGGCGTCGAGTTTCCGGCATTATCGTGGACGTCATGTTCGATCATTGGCTGGCGGTAAATTGGTCTGATTTCAGTGACTTAGGTATCAATCAGCATGTCGCGGCAGTGCATCGGGCGGTGCATACTCATGATGAATACATTCCCGCAGAGCTGGCGCGGTTTATGCGGTTTCTGCACAATGAAAAGGTGCTTGAAAGTAACGGAGAGCTTGAAGCCATTGAGCTCACACTCGGCAGATTATCGCGTCGATCGCCACGCTTGGCGAGTCTCGCAATGAGCGTCGAGGAACTTGAACCGCTTGCCCGCACACTCGATGCGCCTTTCAGGACGTTTTATCCGGAACTGGATGCGGCGGCGTCACAGTTTCTGGCGCAGCACGACTATGTACCGCATGAACACCGGTAATGAACAGCACTAACAACGAGCAGCCAACTTCATGACCAGTAACAAGGGGCGCAAGGACTCGAAACGCCGCGCCAGCGGGCGAAAAACTGCACCTGGATCCAGTCGGCATCCGGCCTACAGCAAACGTAGGCTTATTGATGATATTCCGGTCGCCAATCGCGAACTGAGTTTCCTCGCGTTCGACGAGCGTGTGCTGGCGCTCGCGCGCGATACATCCGTGCCGCTACTCGAGCGTCTGCGATTCATGTGTATTTCCAGTAGCAATCTGGATGAGTTTTTCGAAATTCGTGTGGCCGGTATCAAGCAGAAGATTCAAGGGGGAATCGAGGGCGCTGGTATTGATGGTTTGTCGCCGATGCAACAACTGAGTGCGATCACGATCAAGGCGCACAAGTTTGTCGAACAGCAATATCAAGTGCTGAACGATGAACTGATTCCCGCCTTGAGCGAGCAGGGTATTCGTTTTTTTTCTCGCGACAGTTGGGATGAGGAGATGTTCGAATGGGTACGTGAGTACTTCAAGAAAGACATCGCACCGGTCCTGAGTCCTTTGGGACTCGATCCGGCGCATCCCTTTCCTCGACTGACCAATAAAAGCCTGAATTTCATTATTGATCTTGACGGTGTCGATGCCTTTGGTCGAGATCCGGGGTTTGCGCTGTTGCGTGCTCCGCGATCACTGCCACGTGTCATTCATGTACCTCCATCGATTTGTGGCGTCGAACATGGCTTTGTGTTTCTGTCTTCAATCGTGCATTCGCAAATCAATACGCTGTTCAGCGGCATGACGGCCAAGGGCGTCTATCAATTCAAGGTTACGCGTAACAGCGATCTCTATGTATCCGAGGAGGAGGTAGCCAATCTGCGTCGCGCACTTGAGAGCGAATTGGTTCAGCGCAATTTTGGTCAGGCCGTACGTCTCGAAGTGGCATCGAACTGCCCACCACGTATCATCAAGTATCTACAGCGTCAGTTCAATCTTGAAGACTTTGATGTGTATCGTGTCAATGGCCCCGTCAATTTGAACAGGCTTATGGCAATACCGGATCAGATCGATCGTCCGGATCTTAAATTTACCGCTTTCTCGCCGCGCATCGAACCGGTCTATGAGGCGGGCAGCAATATTTTCGAACAGATCAAACTGCGTTCTCCCTTGTTGTTCCACCATCCGTACGAATCCTATGCGCCGGTTATCGAACTGGTGCGTCAGGCAGCGCATGACCCGGATGTGCTTGCCATCAAGCAAACTCTTTATCGAACCGGGCATGAGTCGGTGTTTGTCAACTCCCTGATGGAAGCATCGCGTGCGGGCAAGGACGTCACCGTTATTATCGAATTACGTGCACGCTTTGATGAAGAAGCCAATATCGTGCTGGCGACACGCCTGCAGGAGGCGGGTATTCAGGTGGTCTATGGTGTAGTCGGATTCAAGACACACGCAAAGATGCTGCTTGTCGTGCGGCGTGAAAAGAACAAACTTGTCAAATACGTACATGTGGGGACGGGCAACTATCATGCAACCACGGCCCGTACCTATACAGATATCAGTTTGCTTACCAATAGTCGGGCAATTACTGAAGATGTACATAAAGTCTTCAGTCAGCTGACCGGTCTTGGTAAGACATTGAATTTGAAAAAAACCATGCAAGCGCCGTTTACCTTGCATCGCTTTGTAATCAAACGGATAGTGGAAGAAACCCGAATTGCCGAGAAGGGTGGCAAGGGCCATGTGATCGCTCGTATGAACTCACTTGTTGATCCCGGTGTTATCGATGCCTTGTACAAAGCGTCGCAGGCTGGTGTCAAAGTCGAGCTGGTAGTGCGTGGCATCTGCGTGCTCAAGCCAGGTGTCAAAGGCTTGTCCGAGAATATTCGTGTGGTGTCGGTACTTGGCAGGTTTTTGGAGCATTCACGGGTTTTCTGGTTTGGTGGTAATGGTGATCCTTGCCTTTACATCAGTAGTGCCGACTGGATGCCAAGAAACTTCTTCAATCGTGTCGAAATAGCGGTGCCTCTGGAAGGCGAAGCCATGGCACGTGTCAAGAAGGAGTGTCTTGATATGTACCTCGCTGACAATACCTATACCTGGGAACTGCAAGCCGATGGGACTTACAAACGTTTGTTACCGGGTGATAAAAAACCGTTCTCGGCTCAGCAAGCTTTGATGGACCGTTATCGTAGTCAGTTGAGCGTGGACTGAATAAAGCTTGGCCTGATGTATCAAGCTTTGATTTTTTCAGCCTTGAGTTTGATGTTGACGTGTAACAGTCGCTCAGCTTCTGCTTGAAGTTCTGCATAGGTCAATGGGTTGTCCTCAAGCCAGTCACGTGGCGCGATCACCGTTATCTGCCCCTCCTTGATCTTGATATCGATTTCATCAAGTGTCTCTGCGTGTCGGCCACGATGGAACAGTGCAGCAAGGCGCAACAGGCTTAACAAGCGAAGCAGTCTTTCACGTTCGTTCTCCGGCAGGCTTGCGAAAGCTTCCTGATCAATCTTGCGACGGTGGTATCGGACCAACAGTGCCAGCGCTGACTGTTCGGCGATATTGAAGCCGAGCAAGTCCGAGTTCTCGATAATATAGGCGCCATGTTTGTGATATTGCGTATGCGCGACACCCATGCCCAGTTCGTGCAATTTTGCCGCCCAGGTCAGTAGTTCAAGATCAGTTTCCGTATCCAGTCCCCATGTTTCACTGACATGATGAAAGAGCTTGATGGCGGTATTGACGACGCGCCTCGCCTGGTGCTCGTCTATCAGGAATCGTTCGGCTAGATTGTTCAGAGTTTCGCTTTGTATATCGGTATGTTCCACCATGCCGGTCATTTCCAGGATCAAGCCCTCGCGTAATGCGACCTGGCTGGCATGTACCGTATCGATATTCATGGTACGCAAGACAGCCCGCAAAACCACCAGTCCGCCCATGATGACCATGGCCCGACTTTGACTGATCTGTGTCAGTTTCATTGCATCGACAGAACCGGCCTTGAGTATCTGTTTGAACAATTGGCGAAGACCATCGCGTGTGATAGTGCCGTCGGTGATGCCCAATTCTGCCAGCATGCGCGACGCTGCCTTCATGGTGCCCGAACAACCAATGACTTCGCTCCAGCCCATCTCGCGATATTGTTTGGCCAGCGGTCGTAGTTCGAGTTCAGCTTCCAGTTGCGCTACCTTGACGATATCGGCGTCCAGTGATTTTTTGCCACCGAAAAAACGTGTAGCGTAACTAACACAACCGATATTGATACTTTCCATCAAGGCGGGTTTGTAACCGGTACCTATGACCAGTTCGGTGCTACCGCCGCCGATGTCGATAACCAGTCGTTGACGCGTTGCATCAGGTAACGAGTGAACGACCGCCGAGTAAATGAGACGCGCTTCTTCACGACCGGAAATGATTTCGATACGTTTGCCAAAATGATGCGTCGCCTCTCGCATGAAGCCTTCTGAGTTTTTTGCTCGGCGCAGGGTGTTGGTGCCGACGATCCTGATGTTCTTTCTCGGCACATCACGCAGGCGCTGAGCGAATTGCGAGAACGTTTCCATCGCTCGTTCATGAGTTTCTTTTGTAATGTTCTTGTGCTTGTCGAGCCCGGCTCCCAGTCGTATGGGCACCCTGAGCTTGTCGATGATGCGAATCGAATCACCATCGGGGGTGGCGATGACCATGTGAAAGCTGTTGGAGCCTAGATCGATTGCCGCGAAATGAGTGTCGCCGCTGCTGGTTGATTCGTTCACTGCGTTCTACCTAGTGTGACCCGCTCTCGGGCGGCGAGATCGTGTACGGTCTCAATGGAAGTGTAGCCGTGTTGCGCGAAGAGGTCTCTTACCGACTTGCCTTGCTCCATGCCATGCTCCAGTAACAAGTACCCACCTGTGGCCAGGATGCCCGAACAGTCTCGAATGATGATTTGAATATCGCGCAGTCCCTTGTCTTCGGTGACCAGCGCGCCTTGCGGTTCGTATTGCAGCGCTGCCAGGTGCTCATCATCGGTGGCGAGATAGGGCGGGTTGGATATGACCATGGCTATGCGTGAGGAGTTTGTCGTGGTGGATGCCGTCGGGGTCGCACTTGCGCCCGCACTCGATTTAAACGCTGTGAGCCAGTCGCTGAGAACGAAACTGATACGTCCTGGTACATGCCGTACAGCATTGCGTTTTGCGACTGCCAGGGCCTCCACACTGATATCCGTTGCAATGATGGGATGTTCGCATTCACTGGCCAGGGCGATGGCAATAGCCCCACTGCCAGTGCCAAGCTCGAGTAGGGTGTCTTGCTTGTTGGACGGAAGCCTTTCGAGTGCCGCACTGACCAGCGTCTCGGTATCCGGACGCGGTATCAGTACATGTTCATTGACTTCCAACTCGAAAGACCAGAATTCGCGTTGTCCGACAATATAGGCGACAGGCATGCCGGCCAATCGCTTTGACAACATATCGGACAGAGTGTCGATCTCAGAATTTGATAAGGGCGCTTCGGGATGGGTGAAGAGCTCTGTGCGGCTGATACCAGCGGCCTTGCATAACATGACTTCAGCATCCAGGCGGGATGTGTTGTCTGTCGCATGAGCTATCGCATCTTTGTTGAGCGATTCGACAGCCGCCAACAACCAGCTCTTGCGCGTGTTCAGTTGCCTGACCTTGTCAAACGCCAAACACAATCAATCACCAAACTCAGCGAGCAAGTCGGCCTGATGTTCCGCAATCAACGGTTCGATGACTTCTTCCAGACTGCCGGCCATGACATCTTCAAGTTTGTATAGCGTCAGGTTGATACGATGATCTGTCAGACGCCCCTGTGGAAAATTATAGGTGCGAATGCGCTCGGATCGATCGCCGGAGCCGACTTGCAGGCGTCGAGATTCAGATTCCTCGGCTTGTTGTTTCGACACTTCCATGTCAAGCAACCGTGCTTGTAACAGCGCCATGGCCTTAGCCCGGTTCTTGTGTTGTGAGCGTTCATCCTGACATTCGACAACAATTCCTGTTGGTTCATGCGTCAGTCGAATGGCCGAATCGGTCTTGTTGACATGCTGACCACCGGCACCGGAAGCACGAAAGGTATCGGTTCTGATATCAGCGGGGTTGATATTGATATCTTCGACCTGATCGACTTCGGGCAGAATCGCAACCGTTGCCGCCGAGGTATGTACTCGCCCTTGCGATTCGGTTTCAGGGACTCGTTGTACACGGTGTGCACCGGATTCAAATTTCAAACGGGAGAAAACGCGTTCTCCGCTCAAACGGCAGATGACTTCCTTGTAGCCACCATGGTCCCCTTGACGTTCATTGATGATTTCGCTGCGCCAGCCATTGTGTTCGGCATAACGCAGGTACATACGTAAAAGGTCACCTGCGAAGATAGCCGCTTCGTCACCGCCGGTGCCGGCTCGAATTTCAAGATAGGCATTGTTCTCGTCACGCGGATCGCGAGGTAGCAACAGAGTCTGCAGCTCTAGTTCAAGTTTTTCGATTCGCTCGCCAAGCGCTGGCAACTCTTCAGCGGCCATTGCGCGAATGTCGGCATCGCTGTCTTTTGACATCTCTGTCGCGCTGTCGATGTCGGCCTTGGTCTCGGTATAGTCGGCAAAGGTTTTGACGATCGGTTCCAACTGAGAGTATTCACGCGATAATTCGCGGAAGCGATCCTGGTTGCTGATGGTGTCCGGGTCGCCGAGCAACGCCGCAATTTCTTCATGGCGCTCACTGACACTTTCAAGCTTCGCCTTAATGGAGGCTTTCATTATTTGTTGTCGGGTAAGTCCAGTAACGTTCTTGCGGCAGCAAGCAAGGCCTTGTCGTCCACTTCGGCGGCTTCTCGCAAGCGAGTGGTTGGAGTATGCATCAGTTTGTTGCCAAGCGTGTGTGCGAGATGACGCATGACAAGTTCTGGATCACGCCCGGCCTGCAATTGTTTCAGGCTACGTTCCAGAGTTTCCGTTTGAATATCGGACACCTTGTCACGGTAGGCACGTATCAGTGTGTTGGCACCCATTGCCTGAATCCGGCTCATGAACTCCTTGACCTGGATGTTGACAATTTCTTCAGCTTCGCTGGCGGCAACATTGCGTGATTGACGATTCTCATCGATGACATCCGTCAGATCATCAACGGTGTACAAAAAGATGCCATCGAGATCGGCGACCTCAGCTTCGATATCACGCGGCACTGCGATATCGACCATCAATTGAGGTCTGTACTTGCGCGCCTTGAGCGCACTGCCGGCCATCCCTTTGCCGACGATGGGCAGCGGTGAGCCGGTCGAACTGATGATGATGTCAGCCTCGACCAGTGCATCGGGAATGTCGGCCAGTGCGATGGTTCGCCCGTTGACTTCCTCGGCCAGACTTTGCGCGCGTTTTTCGCTGCGATTGGCAATCGTGATGTTTTTGATCCCGGCAGACTGCAAGTGTCTGGCAGTCAGCTGTATGGTTTCTCCGGCACCGATCAGCAAGGCTTGGTGGCGACTGAAGTCGGCAAATATCTGGCGAGCAAGACTGACCGCTGCGAATGCCACCGACACCGGACTTTGGCCAATAGCCGTGTCGGTGCGTACTTGCTTGGCAACTGAGAAGGCACTCTGGAACAAGGGGGACAGTTCCGCTCCGACCGTACCCATTTCAGAGGCATTGCGATAAGCCTGCTTCATCTGACCCAGAATTTGCGGTTCGCCAATGACCATCGAATCGAGACCACTGCAGACTCTCATCAAATGCCTGACAACATCCTGATTGGCGTGACGAAAAAGATAGGGATCGAGCTGCAAACCCGGTTGTTGCAGATAGAGATGCATCCAGTCAATAACCGGCTCTGCGTCCGAATCCACCATGCCGCAATAGATCTCGGTGCGATTGCACGTCGATACAATTGCGGCTTCGTTGACCGCGTCCACCTCTTTGAGCGCCAAAAGTGCATCCGACAGCCGCTCATCGCCAATGGCCGCCCGCTCGCGAATATCCACGGGTGCCGTGTGGTGATTTAAGCCTAATGCGAGAAGGGACATAGCGGAATTCTAGCAAACCAGGGCATGAAACTTGTCCGACAGTGGGTGTTGGCTCTCGGTTCTGGCCTACAGGGGAGCTACACTTGTCATTTGTGCTCTAGACAAGTGCCTGATCTGGACCTGTGAACTTCCGGCAAATATCAGCCTCTACCCGAGTTACCGTACAGAGGCAGGAGTAGAAATGACCTATCGCTTACACGCCTATGGGAAACCAAGGCAAGTTCTTTCGGCGGTGCTGCCCTTCGTCTTGATTGGCTGTACGGCTGTGCCCATAGCGTCAAAGTCCGCGTTGGCCCAATCCGGGCAGCAGGCACCCATTCTGACTCCTGGAATTGGCGACAGTAGTGATAGCCAGTTGATGTTCGAGTTGATGATCGCGGAGCTCGCCGGCAGACGTGGTCAGCTGGATGTCGCAATGTCCGGCTACATCCGCGCGGCGGAGCGCACCACCGATCCGCGCGTCGCGGATCGCGCAGCAAAGCTGGCAGTCTATGGGCGCCAATGGTCCGAAGCCGAACGGATGTCGAGACGATGGCTTGGGCTGGAACCGGACTCTATCGAAGGGCGTGAGTTACTCGCACAGGTTCTGCTGCGTCAGGAAAAGACGATCGAGGCAATCGCTGAATTCAAGTATGTACTTGAGAACTCCGATGATCGCGATGAGTCCACCCAACAAGTGCTTGGCCAATTGCAACGCGAGCCAAACAGGGAACAGAGTGTGAATGTTCTCGAAGCGCTCGGTCGGGAATTTCCGAACGATGCGCGGTTTCCGTTGGGTGTAGCCCGGCTTCGGCTCGCTGAAAACGATCGTGAAGCAGCCTTGCAGGCGATAGATCAGGCTATGGCAATAGAGCCAACCTTGAGCCCGGTCGTTCTTCTACGCGCGCAAATTCTAAGTGCGCTTGGTCGTCCGGCTGAAGGTTTTGCGACAGTCGAATCGGCGCTCGCTGAAGACCCTGATAACCGCGACATGCGTCTGGGTTACGCGCAGCTGATGGTTGAAGCGGGTCGTTACGATGACGTCGGCGCTGAACTTGAAAAGATCTTTGCGCTTGCCGATGGTGATGGTGAAGTTCTGTTGTCCATTTCGCTGCTGGCGCTGGAGTCGCGACGGATTGAGGCAGCCGATAGTTACTTGCAAGCCTTGCTCGAGACGGGTGAATTCCCTGACGAGGCCAATTTTTATCTGGCGCGTATTCGTGATCAGCAGCAGGAATACGCTGAAGCCATCGATTTTTACAACACTGTCGGCAATAGTGAGCTGGGTATCACGGCACAGATACGAGCCGCGGAGTTGTTAGGTATTACAGGTGATATTGAAGCGGGACGCGATAAACTGCAGTCGCTCGCTGCGACTATTCCAGACCCGTCGCTACAACCGCGCATCATTACGGCAGAGAGTCGTATTCTGCAGGAAGCGGGTCAGAACGCAGAAGCAGTCGAGGTTCTCACGGAAGGGCTGTCTCGCTTTCCGGACAATGCCGAGATGCTCTACGCACGTGCTCTGTCAGCGGATCGCGCGGGTAATGCTGGCATGCTCGAATCGGATCTGGCCAGACTGATACAAATGGAACCGGACAATGCCCATGCGCTGAATGCGCTTGGCTATCATCTGGTTGATTCCAACATTCGTCTTGATGAAGCTGCTGACTATCTTGAGAAGGCCATTGCGCTGCAACCCAATGATGCGGCAATCATGGACAGTGTTGGCTGGTTACGTTATCGCCAGGGGAAGTTTGTAGAGGCGGCGGAGTTGCTGCGAGCAGCTTATGCCTTGTTTCCTGACGGCGAGATTGCTGCTCATCTCGGTGAGGTCCTGTGGGTCGATGGTCGTGAAGCCGAAGCGAAAGAGGTTTGGGAAAAAGGTCTTGCTGCCTCACCGGATCATGAAAAAATCCTGCAAGTGATGCGTAAGTTTCTCGAATGATTGCAGCGCGTTGGAATGTTGGTTTGGGGCTGCTCGCTCTGGCACTGATCGGGTGTCAGCCAGCGAATTCCATTAAGCCTGTTGTTGACGATCCGGAACAACAAATTGTCCTGCGTGAAGCTGCTTTGTCTTCGTTGCCGGGATTTACCGTGCGCGGTGGACTGGGCATCTGGACCGATGACGAGACGATCAGTGCTCGGATGGCCTGGCAAGAGTCGGCTGACGATACCGTATCACTGACGCTTGTCGCGCCACTGGGTCTCGGGACGGTGCTGCTGCAACGAGATGATCGGGGCGCGGTTTTGAAACGCGGCAACAAGATAATCGGGCAGGGAGCCTCAGCCGATCGAGTTCTGCAACAAGGCTTGGCGCTGGAACGACCCATACCGCTCGAACAGATGAGTCAATGGCTACGTGGTCTGCCGGGCGCCGGGCAAAAAATCCGACGCGATGATCGTGGTCGTCTCGAGAGCTTGGAGTATCGCGATAGTGGTGGATTGAACTGGCGGGCACGATTCCTGAAGTACACGGATCTGGACGGGCTCGAGGTGCCGGCCTTGATTTTCGCCAATGGGGGCCCATATAACGTGAGGTTGAAATTGCGCGACTGGCTACTAGCCTCGAGTGATCAAATTTCGACTCAGGAATCAACCCGGGAATCGACCCAACAGTCGACTAATAACGGTAAATTACCGCAGCGATTAGCGATCCCGGGCCAGTAACGGTACACTACCGCGTTTCGAACGCTTCAAACTTGAGATTAACAGGAAGACGTGACCACTAACTGGTTGGCTCCGGCCAAGATAAATTTGTTTTTGCACGTCACTGGACGACGGAGTGATGGCTACCACACGCTACAAACCGTCTATCAGTTCGTCGACCTGTGCGACGTTCTCCAGTTCTCTGTGCGTGAAGATAACGAAGTCCATCTGATTTCGGAATTCGACGAAGTGCCGCCAGAAAACAATCTGGTGGTTCGAGCGGCCCGCGCTTTGCAGGCACACTCGGGCACTCGTGCGGGAACGGACATCACCCTGACCAAAAAAATACCCACCGGCGGCGGTTTGGGCGGCGGCAGTTCTGATGCGGCGACAACGCTTGTTGCATTGAATGAATTCTGGCGACTTGGCCTCAGTATCAAAGAGCTTGCCGAGATTGGTGTGACGGTCAGTGCCGATGTGCCGGTCTTTGTTTATGGTCAGTCGAGTTGGGCTGAAGGCATTGGTGACAAGCTAACGCCGGTGGCGCCGGTTGAGCCCTGGTATCTGATCATCAATCCGCAGGTTCAAGTCTCAACTGCGACATTGTTCAACGCACCGGAATTGACACGCAATACCAGTCCGATCACAATACGCGACTTCATGGATGGGCGAAGCATGAATGTGTTCGAGCCAATCGTCGTGCCGCGTTATCCGGAAGTGGGTGTAGCGCTCGATTGGTTACGCAAGAATCATCGCGTGCGTCGCGCTAAAATGAGTGGTACGGGTAGTTGTGTTTTTGCTGCCTGTGAATCTGAAGAACAGGCTCAGGAATTGTGCAGCAAACTTCCGGATACATTGACCGGGTATGTCGTCAAGGGCAGAAATGCATCTCCGCTCTATGATTTTTCCGGCTAAGCTATGTAGTCGGATTGTTGCGCTAACGAGCGCAGTTGATAGTAGTCAGCAGTTGGGCCGTCGCCAAGCGGTTAAGGCACCGGGTTTTGATCCCGGCATTCGGAGGTTCGAATCCTCCCGGCCCAGCCATTTTATCAACCCTCAACCCACCATACCCAACCTCAATCCTTTCAACCTCCCGACAGCTCATCCCGCCAATGCCAGAGCGTAAACTCATGATATTTGGCGGAAACGCCAATCCGCGACTGACGCAGAATATTGCCAGCTATCTGCAACAGCCGATCGGCAAAGCTCAGTTGACTCGCTTCAGTGATGGTGAAACGGCTGTCGAGATTCAGGAAAACGTGCGCGGTGGCGATGTGTTCATTGTGCAGCCGGTCTGCAAGCCGACCAATGACAATCTGATGGATCTCCTCGTCATGGTTGATGCCATGCGTCGCGCTTCGGCAGAACGAATCACAGCAGTTGTTCCGTACTATGGATATGCCAGACAGGATCGGCGAGTGCGTTCGGCGCGGGTACCGATCACGGCGAAGCTCGTTGCCAACATGATGAGTATTGCAGGAGTCGACAGGGTGCTGACTGTTGATGTGCATGCCGAACAAATTCAGGGATTTTTCGATATTCCTGTCGACAATGTGTACGCGTCACCCTTGTTACTGCTTGATATCTGGCGTAGCAAATATGTTAATCAAGTGGTGGTCTCACCCGATGTTGGTGGTGTGGTGCGCGCTCGGGCCGTTGCCAAGCAGCTCGATGACTGCGATCTCGCCATCATCGACAAACGCCGCCCACAATCCAATCAGGCGCAGGTCATGCACATTATCGGTGATGTGGCTGATAGAACCTGCATCATCATTGATGACATGGTCGACACCGCAGGTACTTTGTGCAAGGCAGCCGAAGCGCTGAAGGAGCACGGTGCGCAAAAGGTCGTTGCCCTGGCCACCCATCCCGTGCTCTCCGGCAAAGCCATCGATAATATTTCGGGCTCTGTGCTTGATGAGCTGGTGGTGACCGACACCATTCCCTTATCGGCTGAAGGCCAGGCCTGTGATCGTATCCGCCAGCTGTCGGTGGCCAATCTTCTCGGTGAGACCATCCGCCGTATCCACGAGGATGAGTCAGTCAGTACCGTATACATGGACTAATCTGATATAATCCGTCGGCTCTGCCTGGTCGCGGGCAGAACGGGTGTGCCATTCGGCATGCCTTTTTTTATATTTGGAGATCCGACATGTCTGACGATATCAACGTCATTGCCACGTCGCGCAGCGTAAAGGGGAAGGGTGCGAGCCGCCGCCTGCGTCGTGACAATTTAGTACCAGCCATCATCTATGGTGATAGCAAAGACCCAGAGCCGATTCAGCTCAAGCACAATGAAGTGCAAAAGCACCTGGAAAACGCGTCTTTTTATTCACAGCTCCTGATGGTCAGCATCGACGGTGGCGAGCCTGTGCGTTCTGTCCTGCGTGATGTGCACCGTCATCCCTACAAACAGCAAATTTTGCATCTTGATTTCATGCGGGTTATTGCGGGTGCCGAGTTGCAAGTGAATGTGCCACTGAATTTTATCAACGAAGATGTCTGTGTTGGTGTCAAGACCGGTGGCGGCATGATCATTCACAACGAAAACGAAGTCACTATTGCCTGCCTGCCACGCAATATTCCGGAATCCATTGAGGTTGACATGGCTGCCATTGAAATTGGCAGCGCTGTTCACTTGTCGGAGCTCAATTTGCCCGAGGGTGTGCGTCTGGTTGACCTGAATGAAGCTGGCGACGACTCTGACCGCTCGATTGCTGCTGTCAACGCGCCACGTGTTGAAGCAGAACCAGATGATGCTGAAGATGGCGCACCAGATAGTGCTGATGGTGACGACAAGTCTGCTGACGCCGGTGAGGCAAGCGAAGACTAGCGCCTGAAGCAGGGCGCTTTTTCGCACGTCACGCAATGCCTGGCGAGACCATCGGATTCGAGCTCATTGCCGGACTGGGTAATCCCGGCAATGAGCACGAAAATGACCGACATAACGCGGGGTTCTGGTTTGTCGATGAGCTTGCGCGGCAGCTTGGCGCAAGTTTCTCCACTGACAAACGTTTTTTTGCAGCGACCGCCAGTGGTTTTATCGGGCACCGCAAGGTGCATCTGGTCAAGCCCATGAATTACATGAACAACAGTGGGCAGGGTGTTGCGGCGGTAGCTCGCTTCTTCAAGATCGAACCAACCAAGATTCTGGTCGTGCACGATGAGCTCGATTTGGATCCAGGTGTCGTGCGTTTGAAGAAAGGCGGTGGCCACGGTGGTCACAATGGGCTTCGAGATATCGTCGCCAAATCGGGCAGTAAGGATTTCTGGCGCCTACGCATCGGTATTGGACATCCAGGACACAAGAGTGCCGTGTCTGGCTATGTTCTCAAGCGTGCACCAGCTGATCAGCAACGCCTGATAGAAGAATCAATCGAGCTTGCATTGCGTGAGGCAAACGTTTTCCTTAACGGGGACGTCAATGCTGCAATGAAGGTTTTGCACAGTCACAAACCACCAGCAGCTACGTCCGATTAGAGCTGCATAGCGAGACATCATGGGATTCAAATGTGCGATCGTGGGACTACCCAATGTGGGCAAGTCCACATTGTTCAACGCGTTGACCAAAGCTGAAATTGCCGCTGAAAACTATCCGTTCTGTACGATTGAACCGAACGTTGGCATCGTACCCGTCCCGGATACCCGCCTCGATGCTCTGGCCAGTATCGTTTCGCCAGAGCGCATATTGCCGACGACAATGGAGTTTGTCGATATCGCGGGGCTTGTTGCAGGCGCTTCGAAGGGCGAAGGTCTGGGTAATCAATTTCTCGCTAATATTCGTGAAACGGATGCGATCGCACACGTTGTTCGTTGCTTTGCCAATGATGACGTCATTCATGTTGCGGGTAAGGTTGATCCGCTTGATGATGTAGAAACCATCAATACTGAATTGTTGTTGTCGGATATGGAGACCATGGACAAGGCCTTGCAGCGCATAGCGAAAACGGCCAAATCTGCAAACAAGGAAGCCATTGCCGAGAAAGCCTTTATGGAGCGCGTGTCGGCCGCGCTGAGCGATGGAACAGCGGTACGCACGTTGGACTTCAGCGAGCAGGAACAACTTTGGCTCAGGCACTATCACCTGTTGACGGTCAAGCCAACCATGTATATCGCCAACGTTGACGAGTCAGGATTCGAAAACAATCCCTTGCTCGATGCACTGAGGGAACGGGCAAGTGCAGAAGGTGCCAACGTGGTTCCGGTGTGCGCTGCGATCGAAGCCGAGATCGTGCAGCTTGACGATGAGGACAAGGCAGACTTTCTGGCTGAAATGAACCTTGATGAACCTGGACTGAATCGAGTGATTCGCGCAGGGTATGCCTTGCTTGGCCTACAGACATTCTTCACCGCCGGTGAAAAGGAAGTCCGAGCATGGACGGTTCGAGAAGGGGCTACCGCGCCAAACGGTGCCGGGCGTATTCACACGGATTTTGAAAAAGGCTTTATCCGCGCCGAAGTGGTTGGCTATGACGATTACATTGCCAACGATGGCGAGTCGGGCGCAAAAGATGCCGGCAAGTGGCGTTTGGAAGGAAAAGACTACATCATGCAGGAAGGTGATGTGGTGCACTTCCGCTTCAACGTATAGAGAAATCGCGCTACTTGGTATGGCACTTGGGACGGCACTCAGGTGCCGGTCAGTTTTTGCTCCGCGCCATATAACTCCTGCCACACTTCGAATTCTTGGGGTTTGCCAAAAGCGTAGCCTTGCATGAAGTCTATACCCATGTCGGTAAGCACCTGGGCTATTTCAGCATTCTCGACAAATTCGGCAACTGTTTTCAGTCCCATTTCATGACTTAGCGTGATAAAGGATTTTACGATCGCCTTGCTGGTCGGGTTGTTTTCGATATTGCATACGAATGAGCCATCGATCTTCAGGTAATCAAGCGCAAGCGAACTGAGATAACCGTAGGATGACAGGCCGCTACCGAAATCATCCAGCGCGAATGTGCACCCCAATTCACGCATGTCCTGCATGAATTCGCTGACGGTTTCTAGCTCCTGAATGGCAGCGGTTTCGGTTAGTTCGAAACAGAGATTGTGGGCTTGAATATTTGATGACTTTACCAACTCTGCCAGTCGGGCCATGCAAGTACGATTGCTCAATGTGTTACCGGACAAGTTGACCGCAATGGACACAGATTGCCCGTGATCGTGAAAATCTGCGAGATATGCAATGGCTTGATTGACAACCCAATAGTCAATCACGGGCATCATGTCGAATTTCTCAGCGATCGGAATGAACTCACCGGGTGAAATCCAATTGTTGTCTTCATCGTGCATGCGAAGCAGAGCTTCGAAGCGATTCGGCATCTTGTCCTTGTCTGTCGAAACTATGGGTTGAAGAAACAGGGCGAGTCGCCCGTTGTCGTGCGCTGAACGTAGTTGTTGAAGTTTCTCGAATTCATTGTTCAGCTGTGTCTGAAAACTGTTTTGCTCCGAGTAGGTCTGGACCTGATTCCGTCCGCCCTGTTTGGCCGAGTAACAGGCAATGTCTGAACGGGACACCAGCTCTGAACTCGCCGTAATTGACGTATCCATGAAGGCTATGCCCGCACTTGCGCCGATCGTGAAGTTTCTGTTGTTCCAGTTGAATTTATAATCGGCTACCCGATTGATGACTCTTTGCGCCAATTGCATCGCTGAATATTCATCGCTGTGTGCGAGTAGAACAGCAAACTCATCACCACCGAGGCGTGCAAGCGTTGCGTCTTTGGCAAACTCGCTTTCCAGAATTTCAGTGATTTCAACCAGTATCGTGTCACCGGCGATGTGTCCCGCCTGATCGTTGACCAGCTTGAATCGGTCCAGGTCAAAAGTGATAAGCGCGATGTTATCGATTCCGTTTTCAACTCGTTTGTCCAAGGTGGTCTTCAGATGTGAATCAAAAGCTCGTCGATTAAGCAAACCGGTCAGTTCATCATGATGTGCCTGATATTCAAGCCGCTGCTGACTTTCCTGAAATTGGGTGACGTCGCGACCACAGCCCAGATAGCCAGTGAATGTACCGTCTGTATCGAACTGTGGTTCGGCGATAATGTGGTTATGTACTGTTTTACCCTCGGATGCCCATGACAGAATCACATCCAGC
>CAYULV010000031.1:0-21903 GCA_964445655.1 uncultured Granulosicoccaceae bacterium
TCAGGAACCGGGCAACGGCTTCGGTATCTGGAAGGGAGGTTTCAGTGTTCATGGAAATGGGACGTAAGCGTGATGTGAATCAGTGTTCATAGGCTTGGCTGTAACCGTAAGGTTTATCATTGTACGTGACACTGCAGTGTAGCCGCGTAAATTATCGGCGTGCATGGACTTGTGAGGCACGATAGTTTTGTTTCAGGAAAATACAGCACAGGCCTGTTTTAATATTTTCTGTTGTGTTTATATCTCACAAGCAATCCCTTCCTGAAATAACTTCATGTGAAAATTCTCACCGATATTATCCAGTGAAAAACTATGGATTACTGCACATCCAAATTTGTCTACGCCTTTTGATCTGAACGCAAATGTATCTTGAACTTGATACGGATAAGTGTACTCCACATGGTTTCCTTCAGCTAGCAAATTACGCTTTATAGAAAAGAACTCCATCATAACCAGTCCTATGCTCGAGATTGGTGGCCTCTTACCATTAGCGGACAGGCTAATATTACACTGACGTCTAATTCTATTTTGATTGGATCTTTCGGTTGCTTTTACAACGATAAGCTCTTGCGGGTGATGCCAAATATATTGGTCTTCAAGACTATTTGCCGTATTTTTTGTTGATGGCCGTAAGCTGCCTGGCGCTAAATTGCTTGCGTCAAATGATTCAGATTTCTCAACATAGCCCTGACATCGCTCATATAAAGTAGAGAATATTTTTGCTGTTTCCAATTGTGGCTTATGCATGAAACCATAATAAAAAACAGAAATAGCAACTATCGCAGTCATAAACGCTACTAAAAAGGTGATCGTTAATTCTCGAACCATTTTTGTATCTAGAACTCTTTATTCGTCAATCGTATCAACCCACTCATTTCACCTAGCTGTGTTCGAGCCACTGGAGTGTAAGCGTGATGCTTATCAGTGTGCATGACGCTGGAGTGTGGCCGTGATGCTTATCTGAGTGCATGACGCTGGAGTGTAGCCGTGATGCTTATC
This sequence comes from uncultured Granulosicoccaceae bacterium, assembly GCA_964445655.1. Classification (GTDB taxonomy): domain Bacteria; phylum Pseudomonadota; class Gammaproteobacteria; order Granulosicoccales; family Granulosicoccaceae; genus Granulosicoccus. The sequence continues at coordinate 1,000 of CAYULV010000031.1, forward strand.
AGTGTGCATGATGCTGGAGTGTAGCCGTGACGTGCTTTTAGCGCAGATGCTGACCGGTTTGCAGGTCGATTATGTCGCTCGGTTTATCACGTGTGCCCACTTTACCGAGCAACAGCATATCGATGTGTTCGAACAACTGACTGTCAGTGCCGGTTTGGGAAGCAGTCAGCCATTCCTCCTCTGTACGAAAGGGCGTACGGCCCGAGAGGTTGGCGCTGGTGGAGACCAAGGCAGAGCCGCAGGCGTTACACAAATCGACAACGATAGGGTGTTGTGAGACGCGCACCGCGATAGTCTTGCGACCACCGGTAAGTATTGCACTGACGTCTCCCGCCGCGGGCACGATAAACGTGACCGGGCCTGGCCAAGCTTTGTCGAGTCGTTGTTGTTGTTCGGCCGTCACACTTGCCATATAGGCGTTTAGTTGTGCCTGCTTTGATGCCACCAATATCAAGCCCTTGTTGCGATCACGTTCCTTGGCTTTGAGTAGTCTGGCGATGGCCGCCGTATTGTTGGGGTCACAGCCGAGACCAAAAACGGCCTCGGTGGGGTAGGCGACAACGCCACCGTCAGCGACAACGCGGGCGGCTTCCTCTACACCATAAGTGGTCTGCACCGATGGGTTCAGTCCGTGGTTTCCAGGTTGCTTGTCAGAGTTGGACAACTATGTTTTTGCTGCCGCTTTTTTTGCTGCAGCGGCCTTCTTTTTGGACGCGGCTTTCTTTTTTGATTTGGCTTTTTTCTTGGACGCCTTCTTCTTGGCCTTTTTCTTTGTCACCTTTTTGGCCGCGGCTTTTTTCGCACTGGCTTTCTTCTTGCCACGCCCACGTCGTTCTGGTGCTTCTTCAAGCAGCTTCAGACAGGTTTCAAGATCGATTTCCAGAGGCTTTTCTTTCATCTCCTTCGGAATCTTGGCGTTCTTGTTTCCGTCAGTGATGTAAGGCCCCCAACGCCCGTTGAGTATCTGCACGTCAGTGCCATCGAAATGTCTGACCAGTCGGTTGGCATCGGCGATTTTCTTTTCGGCGACGATTTCCAGGGCGCGTTCAAGCGTTACGGTGTACGGGTCTTCGTCCTTCAAGGAAACGAACTTGGCGTCGTACTTGATATACGGGCCAAAGCGTCCGATGTTCGCCATGATTTTTTCACCTTCAGGTGATTCGCCGAGCTCGCGTGGCAGGTCAAAGAGTTGTATGGCTTCTTCGAGGGTAATGGTATTCATGCGTTGGCCGGGTCGCAGGCCAGCGAATTTTGGTTTCTCTTCGTCGTCGCGTGTACCAATCTGAACGAAGGCGCCGTATTGACCAATACGCACAGTGATCGGCTTACCGCTCTTCTCGTCGGTACCGAGTTCACGTGCCTGGATCGCTTCATCCTTGGATACGTTTTCCATCTTGTCGTCGATCTGGTCCTTGAACGGTTTCCAGAACTTGCCCAGTAGTGGTACCCATTCCTTTTCACCGCGTGATACGGCATCGAGATCATCTTCAAGATTTGCCGTGAAATCGTAGTCGACGTATTTGTCGAAATGCGTGGACAGAAACTTTGCAACAACCCGGCCTGTGTCGGTAGGGAAGAAGCGACGGCTTTCGATCTCGACGTATTCGCGGTTCTGCAGTGTCGAAATGATTGACGCGTAAGTTGATGGGCGACCGATACCGTATTCTTCCAAGGCCTTGACCAGGCTGGCTTCGGAATAGCGTGGTGGTGGTTCGGTAAAGTGCTGTGTCAGTTTGATATCGTGCAATGGGATCGAGTCGCCTTCCTTGATCTCCGGCAACATCTTGTCGTCATCGTCAGCTTTCTTTTTATCGTCTTCGTCTTCCAGGTAAACCGTCATGAAGCCCGGGAAGGTAACTGTTGAACCGTTTGCACGAAACATATTGCCATCGCCGCAGGCGAAATCGACTGCCACTTGATCAATCGTTGCATGAATCATCTGACTGGCTACGGTACGTTTCCAGATCAGGTTGTAAAGCTTGTACTGATCTTCATCCAGGAACTTCTTCAGCTCTTCTGGTGTGCGTTTGACGGATGTTGGACGAATCGCTTCGTGCGCTTCCTGTGCATTCTTGGACTTGTTCTTGTAGACGTTGATGGACTCAGGCAGGTAATCCTTGCCATAACGTGCGGGTATCATTTCACGTAGTTCGTCAAGACACTCTTGTGACAGGGTGATCGAGTCAGTACGCATATAGGTAATAAGACCGATCTGGCCTTCGCCGATATCGATACCTTCATAGAGCTTCTGCGCCGTACGCATCGTACGTTGTGCACCAAAGCCGAGTTTTCGCGATGCTTCCTGTTGCATGGTGGATGTGGTGAACGGCGCTGTCGGGTTACGCTTGCGTTGTTTCTTTTCGACCTTGATCGCTTTCAACGCACCTTGTGCATGCTTGAGCAACATGTCGCGCGCTTCGTTGGCCTGTTCGCCATTGTTGACGGTGAATTGCTTGACCTTCTCGTCATTGAGCAAGGTGAGTCGCGCACCGAAGGCTTGTTTTTCCTTTTCGAGTTCGGCCAGCACGCTCCAGTATTCTTTCGGGATGAAGGCTTCGATTTCATCTTCTCGCTCGCAGATCATGCGCAGCGCCGGCGACTGCACACGCCCGGCCGATAGGCCGCGTCGGATCTTGCGCCATAGCAACGGTGACAGATTGAAGCCAACCAGATAGTCCAGTGCACGGCGTGCCTGTTGGGCGTTGATCAGATCGGTACCGAGTGGGCGTGGGTTATCGACCGCTTCCTGAATGGCCCGTTTGGTGATTTCATGAAATACCACCCTTTCCACGCCTTTTCCTTCGAGATCCCCAGCTTCTCTGAGCAATTCGACCAAATGCCAGCTGATAGCTTCACCTTCGCGATCCGGGTCAGTCGCGAGGAGCAGGGTGTCAGCTTTCTTCAGTGCTTTCTTGATGGCGTTGACGTGCTTTTCATTGCGCTCGATGATCTGGTACTTCATGGCGAAATCGAGGTCCGGATCGACGGCCCCTTCTTTGGGCAGCAGATCGCGCACGTGGCCATAGGAGGCCAGCACTTTGTAGTCCTTGCCAAGGTACTTTTCGATGGTCTTGCCCTTGGCGGGAGACTCGACAATGACCAGATTCTTACTCATTTATATTTGTTCAGACTCTTCTTCATCAAGGGTAGCGTCGTCGCTCAGCGACGCTTTGTCAAACCACACATGTCACCGTGGGGTTAAGAATCAGGTTTTCAAACGCGTGTAACGCCCACCGGTGGCAGACATTATCAAGCGTTTGAGCTCCATCGTACCGAGTGTTGCCGATAACTGGGCAATAGGTAATCCGGTCGCCCGCTGCAGTATATCGACACTGACGTACTCCGTTGTCATATTTGCCAGCACGATTTTTTCGTCTGCCGTCAGTGGAGAGCTCATCGGGCCGGGCGTGGGGCAGCCAAGCTCGTGCAAAAGTGACGCCTGCTCTGGCTGATCAAGGCTGTGCTTAAGTTGGGCGCCCAGGCAATGCAAAACGTCGTCTGGGGTTTCCACGAGCGCCGCGCCATCCTTGATGAGCGCATGGCAGCCACGTGCCTCGCGATGCGCGATTGAGCCGGGAATCGCCATGATCTCTCGTCCTTGTTCCAGCGCATGGCGGGCGGTAGTCAATGTCCCGCTGGGTAGTGCGGCCTCGATCACCAGCACACCGTGGGAGAGGCCACTGATAATGCGGTTGCGTTGCGGAAAGCACCAGGGTCGCACTGGCGTGCCGAGTGGAAATTCGTGCAGGATTAGTCCGCCGTTATCAATGATTTCCTGATTCAGCGCCTGATGCTGCTTTGGATAGACGCGAGATGCATCGGTTGCGGCCACGGCGATCGTGATGCCAGAGGCCCGCAAGGCACCACGATGCGCCGCGGCGTCGATGCCAACGGCCAGTCCGCTGGTGATCGAAAGGCCAGACTCGGCGAGTCGGCGGGCAAACTCGAACGCATGTCCAGTGCCGTGGTAGCTCGCCTTGCGTGAGCCCACAATACTGATTCCTGGGCCATCGAGAGCCGTGAGCTCACCGACCGCATAAAGCAGGAGTGGTGCGTCCGGCAGCTCGGACAATGTGCGTGGGTAAAGCGGGTGGTCCAGACCAAGCAGGTGGTGCTGCGACGAGCTCGATTGCCACTCAAGGGCCTGGTTTACACGGGCAGCGGTATTGGCTGTTGGTAAGGCGTGCAGGTGTTGCTGACTTAAGGGACACTCGGCTTGTGGCTCGCCATCGAAGGCTTTTTGCAGGGCCTGACGAAGTGCACCAGGTTCTCGGTGCCAGTTGCGCAGTTCGATGCAGAGTTTTGGGGAGACCGGGCGAGCGAGTGTCGTCGCTAGCCAGAGAGTTTCATCATCCATGATGTGACCGCAGGTTGTGCCCTGCGGTCACTCAGCCAGAGTGTGGCAGGGGTGTTTTAAATTCCGGTAACGATGTCGTTGATGGAGACCGGGCGTGTTGATTCCATGACGAGTCCGTAGCTTACCTTTTCAAAGGTACGGAAGACCATGACCACTCCTGTACGGCTATTCGGCGCACGAACCACATCTTTACGGCTTGCACTGCGTGGATCAATGATCAGGCCGCCTCTTGTTTCAATTGCCATGACATCACCTGGCTGTACGCCCGAGCGATCGCCCAGATTCAGTACAACCACTTGGTCACGACCGGTTTGCGTGATCGCATTGACCAGGGAAAGGATACGACCTTCGCCATTGATATCCGGCAGGCGAGGGGTGTAGCTGTGTGGTGTGCCAATTTCGGAGGTTGGCAACAAGAAATCACCTGCGATTGTTTCGATATTGTTGCTGGTGATAAGCAGAGTTGATGGATCGCCAATGCTCAGGAGCTTTGCGTCAGCAACATGGATGACTTCATGACCCAGGAGCTCGTTGGTTACAGGATCGACCAAGGGCTTGTTCAGGCGAAAGATGCCGTAGCTGGTCTCATTGCGATCCATCTGACCGCGTGCATAGATCTGGTGCCCGACTGCGCTGGTGAGTCGGCCGTCGAAATTACCGACAACGTAGGCGGCATTATCCAGTTCTCTCAGATCAACCACTTTCGGGTGAACAAGAAACTGTGCGATTTCATCGCCAGCGATCATAGGTACGGCATCGTCGAGTGACTCGGTACGAATGCGTGGCGACAGACGCTCACGGCTATCGGCACCTGGAATCGGGTTGCCACTGGCGTCGAGGACCGGATTGGCTGCGCCAAGGCCGGGTGTCGAGCGTTGTACGTTTCTGCCATTTCTTGACAGGATCAAGGTGGGCTTGCCGTTGATGTATTCAAGCGTCAATTCATCGCCTGGGTAGATCAGGTGTGGATTGGCGATCTCCGGGTTGTAGTTCCAGATTTCCGGCCATAACCAGGGCTTTTTCAGAAACATGTCCGAGATATCCCACAGGGTATCGCCCTTGACGACCTTGTAGAAACTCGGCGCATCGGGCTCAAGCTCTTCAGATTCGATGAATCCGCGGGGTACTACTGTCGTGTAGTTCTCGACGTCGGCGGTGCTGTATTGTTCGTCATCTGCGGAAGACCTTTCCAGGACCTTCACAAATCCCGGCCCGGCTGAGCAGGCTGCCAGTAAGGTCAGCAGTGAGACAGCCGTAATGTTGCGGGCAGTCGTAGAAGTCGAATGTAGAGCCATTCCGGCACTCTCCGTGGTTATTTTGCGGCGTCCACCAGAGAATCGGCGGACTTGACGTTTACTTGATATGCAAGGGGGATGCCGTCTCTAGCCTGTTAAACTCCGCTTTTCTTCATATTCGGTGTTGCACGTGTCTCTGCTCGACATTCTTATCTACCCCGATCCGCAGCTCCGGCGCACTGCAGAGCCTGTCAAGGACGTCGATGGCGCCCTCGCAGCGCGTGTCGATGCCATGCTTAAAACGATGTATGACGCCCCCGGTATTGGCCTGGCAGCCACCCAGGTCAATGACCATAGAAGAATTGTGGTTATCGATGTCTCGGAAGAAGGTGACACCCCGCTGACGCTGATCAATCCAGAAATCCTGCATGCCGAAGGTCAACAAGAGATGCAAGAGGGCTGCCTGTCGATTCCGGGTATCTTTGAGAACGTCAAGCGTTCCGAGCAGATCAGAGTGGCGGCAATCGATCGCGAAGGGGAGCCGTTCGAAATGGACGCTGATGGACTTCTGTCGGTTTGCATTCAGCACGAAATCGACCATCTCGATGGCAAGCTGTTTGTTGACTATCTGTCAGCGCTGAAGCGCAATCGGATCAGGAAAAAAATGGAAAAGGCACTGCGTGATGGCGAATTTCCGTCCGACACGCCTCCGCCACGCCGCGATTCCAATGCCTGAGACCTCCAATTGCGCGTCATTGCGCGTCGCTTTCGCTGGAACGCCAGAGTTTGCTGCCGTGGCGCTGCGGGCGCTACTCGCCAGTGAACATCAACTGCTGGGTGTCTGGACGCAACCGGACCGCAAAGCGGGACGTGGGCAGAAATTGTCCCCCAGTATCGTCAAGCAAGTTGCGGTCGAGGCTGGCGTGCCGGTTTTTCAGCCTCACACATTCAAGTCTGATGAAGCGCAACAGGCGCTTCGCGACCTGCGCCCCGATGTGTTGATTGTTGCCGCTTATGGTTTGATCCTGCCGCAGGCGGTACTGGATATTCCGAACATGGGCTGCCTTAACATTCATGCGTCCTTGTTGCCGCGCTGGCGTGGCGCCGCACCGATACATCGTGCGATTCTGGCCGGCGACACGCAGACCGGTGTGTGCATCATGCAAATGGATGCGGGACTCGATACCGGTGACGTGTTGTCGCGACGAACCCTGGCAATTGACGGTGATGAGACCTCGGCCAGTCTGCACGACAAGCTGGCATTACTCGGTAGTGATGCCTTGCTCGAGGCATTGCCGCTGCATTGTCGTGGTGAGCTCGAGCCGCAGGTTCAGACAGACAATGGTGTGAGCTATGCCGACAAACTTGAGAAGTCGGAAGGTGCAGTGGATTTCAGTCAGAGCAGTGAAACACTGCATCGACAAGTGCGAGCCTTGAATCCCTGGCCCGTGGCGTATGCAAACCTGAACGAACAACGGGTTCGACTCTGGAGCAGTGCGCTTTGTGCCGAGACAGCAGGTTCCGCGGTATCGACTGTTGTTGTCGACAAGGCTGTTGATGATGCCGTGCCGGGCACGATTATCGATGTTACTGACGAGCACCTTATTATTCGTACGGGTGATGGCTACATCGCGCTGACACAACTGCAATGGCCGGGTAAAAAAGCGCAGGCTGCTGCGCAGTTCGCCCAGGACCGTGATCTTGTAGGCCAACGATTCAACTGACATGGCGCAATCGATTCGTTTGTCTGTTGTGCGTCTTTACCAACAGTTGTTGACCGGTGGTGGTTCGATCAGTCGTTTGTTACCCGATGCGTTGCTTACAGTTGATCAGTCGGAGCGCGCGCAACTGCATGCCTGGGTACATGACTTTGCACGCTGGCATGAAGAGGTTGCCGGTGTACTTGATCAACTACTCGACAAGCCACTTAAAGCCAAAGATCTTGATGTGACCTTGTTGATGCGTTTGGGTATTTATCAACTCCGCCATGGCAATATCGCCGCCCATGCTGCCGTCAATGAAACAGTCAAGATCACCAAGCAACTCGGTAAACCCTGGGCGCGTGGACTGGTCAATGCTGTGCTTCGTGGTTATCAACGCCGCGAAGAAGAACTGATAAGCAATTTGACCGAGGCAGCAACCTTATCGCATCCCGACTGGCTACTTGAACAACTGAAGCACGATTGGCCAGATCGCTGGCAGGACATCGTGCGCCAGAACAATACACAAGGTCCCATGACGTTGCGTGTCAATACGCAGCGCACACCCGTTGATGATTACCAGGCAAAACTTGAGGCTCTGGGCATGTCGGCGGAGACCCATGCGCAATCGAAAGCGGCATTGACTCTGGCATCTGCTGTCAACGTCGACAAGCTGCCAGGCTTTCATCAGGGTGATGTCAGTGTGCAGGATGCGGCTGCCCAGCTCGCAATGAATTTTTTTCGTCATCATGTTGCGAAACAGGGACGCTTGCTGGACGCCTGTGCCGCCCCCGGTGGCAAGACGGCCCATGCGCTGGAGAGCGACTGGTTCCGCGAGGTGGTGGCCCTTGATCTGGATCCGGCGCGCCTGGAACGTGTTGCCGAAACGGTCAAACGCTTGCAACTCGATGACAAGACGCTGCAGCTTGCGGCCGCTGACGCCGGTGATCTTGCCCAGTGGTGGAATCAGGAACCCTTCGATGCAATACTATTGGACGCGCCGTGTACCGGAAGTGGTGTCATTCGCCGTCATCCGGACATAAAAGTCCTGCGACGCGCTGATGATGTGACGGCGCTGGCAGACAGACAGTCCACACTGCTGGATGCTTTGTGGCAGACCCTGAAACCCGGAGGCTTGCTTGTGTATGCGACCTGCTCTGTGTTGAAACAGGAAAATCGGACGCAAGTGCAAGATTTTCTTGCACGTACCGACGACGCCTGCTTGTGTGAAGACATGCGTGAAATTCTTCCCGGCGAGCAAGGCATGGATGGTTTTTTCTATGCCTGTCTTCAGCGCCGGCCAAACGACGCTGTTGCCTGATGAAGGGGCCTGTTGAAAAGGCAGAGCAGAGGCCAAGGTGGGCATTGGCAACCTTGTTTGGCTTGATTGTCTTGTTAGTGGTTTTTCTGTCGTTGGTGGTGTTATCTGCAAGCGGCCCAGGCGCGCGAGGCGGCGCAACGGGAAACATCGCCTTATCCAACGTTGCTGTGCGGGCGGTAGCGAATGATTGGTACCTGAATGCTGACGCCGATATCGATTTACCGCCAACGGTTCGAGCTGGTCTTGATAGTGGCGTACCCTTGCAATTCATCATAGAGGTCAAGCTCAAGGTCCCACGTCGGTATTGGCCAGATAAAATAGTTTCCACATTTGAACGGCGTTACCAACTGACGTTTTATGAGTTGACCCGTCATTATCGTGTCGAGTCCATGGAAGATGGACGACGCAGGAACTATCGCTCTTTGCTGTCAGCACTTGATGGACTTGGCACCTTGCGTAATGAATTGCTTGGTGTCAACGTAAGTGAGCGCCTGAACGAGGAAAGCATACAACCGCTTGTTGGCACGATGCGTTTACAACTTGATTCGCGTGCCTTGCCATTGCCACTGCAACCATTGCTCGCCTCGTCGTGGCGAATGGCCAGTGAGGAGTATGTGTGGCCAGTCAACTGAGTGGTTCCAACAAGCGACCGCAAACCAGTGCTTTGATGATGGCGCTGTTGTTTCTGGTGTTGATCGTATCGTTGTATGTGTTGGGTACGACTGCTTTGCGACTCGATCGCTTTGGTCGTTACTACCATTGGTTATTACTCGGCAACGGTCTTGCCCTGAGTTTTATCGGAGTGGTGATTGCACTCAATGCCTGGCGACTGGTCAAAGAGTTTCGCCAGAATGTTGCAGGTTCCCGACTGACGGTAAAGCTGGTTGTCTTGTCGGTATTGCTGGCATTGGTGCCGGTGACGCTGGTGTACGGATTTTCAGTGCGCTTCCTGCGTGCCAATATCAACAGCTATTTCGACCTGGAAATAGAGCAGGCGCTCGATGATGCACTGGAGCTCAGTCGCGAATCCTTAGGCCTGCAAATGCGTACCCTGCAGCGCGACACGATCAACATCGCACAGCAACTGGTTGGTGTCAGTGAAACCGTGTCGGTCATTGCGCTGAACACATTGACCGTCGAAACCGAAGCGACTGAAATGACCTTGATCGGTCCGGATAATCGGATTATTGCGTCAACGGGTTTACTCAATAGCTTGTCGGTGCAACCGGATCGCCCGGACGATGATCTGGTGGCCAGGGCGCGACAAGGCCTGGCTTATGTGGGTGTTGATCCGATCGGTGGCGATCTTTTCATCCGTGTTGTAACACCGGTGTTGTCTGAAGACGCGCGCGAAGAAAACGCAGTCTTGCAAGCCCTGTATCCCATTGCCAACCGTTCGGCAAATCTGGCTGAGAGCGTGCAATCGAGTTATCAGCAATATCGCCAGCTGGTGTTTCTGCGTCGCCCGCTGATGCTGAGCTCGATGTTGACATTGTCTCTGGCCTTGCTGTTGTCGGTGATGATGGCAGTATGGTTTGCACTCTATGCGGCTCGCCGGATGATGATGCCAGTACATGATCTGGTACATGGAACCCGTGCTGTTGCTGACGGTGACTATGCAACCCGTATCTATAAACGCAGCAAGAATGATGAATTAGGTTATCTGGTTCAATCATTCAATTACATGACACTGCAGCTGGAGCAATCGCGTGATAGCGCCACTCGAAGTCAGCAGGAGGTTGAGCGTCAGCGGGCTTGGCTAGAGACGGTGCTAGGTCAAATTTCATCTGGTGTTATTACACTTGATGCTGACAACCGTGTTCGCACCGGTAATGTCGCGGCTGCAAACATACTCGGTGAAGAGCTGAGTGAATACGAAGGTGAGTTACTCGAACATGAGGTGCAGGACAATTCCGTACTCGCGCAATTCAGTGATCAGATCAAATCTCAACTGCGCTCGGAGGCAACGGAAGACTGGTCATGCGAGATTGAAATATTCAATGAAAGTGGTCGCCGCTTTTTATTCTGCCGTGGTGCACAGCTCACCGATATGGACGGTAATGCCACCGGACGCGTCATTGTTATCGATGACATGACCAACCTGATCAGTGCTCAGCGCGATGCGGCCTGGAGTGAGGTGGCCAGGCGTCTGGCGCATGAGATCAAGAATCCATTGACGCCCATTCAGCTCTCCGCCGAACGCTTGCGCCACAAATTTGCCAACAAACTTGCCAGCAGTGATGTCGATCTCTTGTCACGTCTGACGCAGACTATCGAAAATCAGGTCGATGCGATGAAATCGATGGTAAACGCCTTTGCCGACTACGCGTCAACGCCTAACGTCAAGCTTGGCGATACTGACGTCAATGCCCTGGTGCGCGAGGTGGCCGATCTGTATCAGGAAGATGACAGCCGTCTGACGCTGGATTTGCGCCTGGACAGTACGCTCAAGCCGGTTTTGGTCGATGCGGCGCGATTCCGTCAGCTTCTGCACAATCTGGTCAAGAATGCGATCGAGGCACAACCTGCGCAAGCAACGCCGACAGTGCGTATCATTACGCGGGTAGCGCAGGATCGGGGTAGCCCGGTGCTGGAGATTGTCACAGAGGACCAAGGATCGGGCTTTCCTGTTGACATGCTCAATAGAGTGTTTGAACCCTATGTCACATCAAAACCAAAGGGCACCGGTCTTGGGCTTGCGATCGTGAAGAAAATTGTCGAAGAACATAATGGCGTCATCCGTGCCGAGAATCGCCCGGCAGGCGGCGCGGCTGTGATTATCAGTTTGCCGTATCCCGCCGGTATGCAACTGCGAGGTGATGCCGCATGAGTGCTGCGTCCATACTGGTAGTCGATGATGAGCCGGACATCCGAAGTCTCTTGCAGGAGATACTTGAAGACGAAGGCTATGCGGTATCGGTGGCTGGCACAGCAAGCAGTGCACAGACCCTGATCGACGAGTCGCACCCGGATCTGGTGCTACTGGATATCTGGATGCCGGATACCGATGGTGTGACGCTACTAAAGAATTGGAAGCTAAGCGGCCAACTGGATTTTCCGGTCATCATGATTTCCGGACATGGCACGGTGGAAACTGCTGTGGAAGCGACGCGCCATGGTGCGGTTGACTTCATTGAAAAACCGGTGTCTCTGGCCAAGTTGCTACTCACAGTCGAAAAGGCCTTGAGCGAGGGCTCGTCCGATGCGGCAGGTGGTAAAGGAAACAAAGCCGTACGCCGTCTGCCCTTGTTATTGGGTGTCAGTGAGCATGTGAAGTTTTTGCGTGAGCAACTCGATGAACATTCCGGTCGTATGGACACCTTGCTGCTGATTGGTGAGTCCGGCAGCGGTCGGGTTTTGTTTGCGCAGAATGTTCATGATCGCAATACCGAACTGACCGGACGTTTCATTCAATTGCGCTGCGATACCTTGTCTTCAGCCAATGCGCATCGTGAGCTCTATGGTGATGAAAACGATGGCGCTGTCAGCATGGGGTTTCTTGAATCTGCCGCTGGCGGTACTTTGTTTCTGACCGATGTGGACTTGCTACCACCTACGGCTCAGCAGTGCCTGCGACAAGCTATCGAGCAACAAGGTTTCATGCGTACTGGCGGTAATTCGCGTGTTCCGTTTCGCTGTCGCGTCATGGCCTCTTCAAGAGATGATCTGTCGAGCGCGGTGAAGCAGGGACGTCTTGATGTCACTCTGGCGCGTTTGTTGTCGAGCAGTACGCTTTCGATCAAACCCTTGCGCGAACACCCCGAAGATATTCCCGCACTGCTTGAAGCCTTTGTTGATTGGCATGTTGCCGAGGAAGGTCTGGCCTATCGTCACTTTACCGTGGCTGCGCAAAATCGTCTGCGCAACCTTGACTGGCCCGGTAACCTCTTGGAGCTCAAGAATCTGGTGCAACGCATTCTGCTTCTTGGTGGGCCTTCGGAGATTGAGGTCAGTGAAGTCAACCGCGCACTTGGCGTGGGTGGCGGAAACAGCGATACGACCTTGTCACTGCGTCATGACTTGCCGTTGCGTGAGGCGCGCGCTGATTTCGAGCGGCAGTATCTGTTGAAGTGTCTTGCGGTAACCAGTGGCAATATTGGAGATCTGGCCAAGCATGTCGGAATGGAGCGAACGCACTTGTATCGTAAACTTCGCAGTCTTGATATCGATCTCGACAAGGTCCGCGAGTAAGAACATACGATGAAAATCATTGTGCTTGGAGCAGGGCAGGTCGGCTCTACGGTTGCGCGTAGTCTGGCGCAGGAAGAAAACGAGGTAACGGTTGTCGACACTGATGCAGCGGTCTTGCAAGAGATCGAAAACACGTCAGACTTGCGTACCGTGATTGGGCAAGCGTCGTTTCCGGAAGTGTTGCGAAATGCCGGCGCTGAAGATGTCGATATGATCATCGCGGCAACCGACTCCGATGAAACGAATATTGTTGCGATACAGATTGCTTATACCTTGTTTCGAACGCCTGCCAAGATTGCGCGGATCCGTTCGATGGAATACATGCGTGAGAAGAACCTTTTCAATAACGATAATATTCCAATCGATGTCATTATCAGTCCGGAGCAACTTGTCACCGAACATATTCAGCGCGTCATTGAACATCCCGGTGCCGTGCAGGTTGTCGACTTTGCCGCTGGCAAGGTGCGCATGGTTGGTGTTGCCGTGCAGGAGGGGGCACCGATGGATGGCAAGGCGCTGGCACATTTGCCAGCGGTTCTCGGTGAAGTGGAAACTCGCGTCATGGCCGTCTATCGCGGCGATGATGTCATCATCCCCGAAGGTGCGACGGTGCTGCGCAGTGAAGACATCGTTTTTTTTCTCGGGCTGCGTAAATTTACCGCGACAGTCATGGCGCAGTTTCATCATGTCGATGAACCGTGCCGCCGCGTGATGATCGCCGGTGGTGGCAACATTGGCATGTTGCTGGCGCGCAAGCTCGAACGCTTTTATCAGGTCAAGATTATCGAGACCCGAGGAGATCGCGCTGATGAACTCGCTTCTACCTTGTCCAGCACGATGGTGTTGCATGGTGATGCCGCCAATCAAGACATGTTGATTGATGAAAATATTCAGGAGATGGATGTTTTCTGTGCACTGACCAACGATGATGAGGCCAATATTCTTTCCGCCATGCTGGCCAAGCGTATGGGTGCAGGCAAGGTCATGTCCCTGATCAACCGACCGGCCTATGTCGACCTGGTGGAAAGAGACATCATCGATATTGCGATATCACCACAGCAGATCACGATCGGTGCCTTGCTGACCTTGATACGCCGCGGTGACGTGGTAGCGGTACATTCCCTGCGCAAAGGTTCTGCCGAAGCACTGGAAGGTATAGCCCATGGTGATCGAGACAATTCGGTACTGGTCGGGCGAGCCATTGGTGATATCGAATTGCCCAACAGTGCGAGCATTGGTGTCATTGTGCGTGATGGTGAAGTACTGATTGCACATCACGATCTGGTGGTTGAACCTGAAGATCATCTGATCGTACTGATTACCAACAAGCAGCAGATATCAGACGTGGAAAAACTCTTCCAGGTCGGCGTGACTTTCGTTTAGACACTCACTTGTAACGTCGCGCATTCAAGCCTATGCAACTGACCATTCAGCTCAAGGTAGTACAGCGTGTTGTTGGCATATTGCTGACGCTGTTCAGCGCATCGATGCTCACACCGATGGCGGTTGGATTCCTTTATAAGGATCCGGTCAATTCGTTTACTCCGTTTATCGGTGGTTTTGCCGCCACACTGATTACAGGTCTGCTGCTGTACTTCCCGGTGCGCAATTATCGCAAACAGTTAAGACTACGCGACGGGTTCATGGTAGTAGTCATGTTCTGGTTGGTACTGGGTATCTTCGGTGGCATACCGTTTGTTTTATATTCGCCGTTGGACCTGTCAGTGTCCGCGGCGATTTTCGAATCGATGTCGGGTCTGACAACCACGGGTGCCACCGTTATTGTTGGTCTTGATTTATTACCCCGCTCGATTCTTTTCTATCGTCAACAGATGCAGTGGCTCGGTGGTATGGGTATTATCGTATTGGCCATTGCGGTTTTGCCGATGCTTGGTATTGGCGGGCAGCAACTGTTTCGGGCCGAAACTCCCGGTATCAGCAAAGAGAAACTGACGCCACGCATAGCCGGGACAGCCAAGGCGCTGTGGTTTATCTATCTCGGTTTGACGATTACTTGTGCGTTAGCCTACTGGGCCGCGGGTATGTCAGGGTTCGATGCCATCAGCCATAGTTTCTCAACCGTTGCTATCGGTGGTTTCTCGACGCACGACAACAGTATTGGTTATTTTGATAGCAATCTTATCGAGATGATAGCGGCGGTGTTCATGTTGATTTCGGGGATCAACTTTGCGTTGCATTTTACGACCGCCAGAACATTTTCAATCAAGCACTATTTCAAGGATGAAGAATTTCGCACCTATATCGGCGGCCTGGTCGTGCTGACGATTATCACCAGTGTGTATTTGTACTCCAGTGCCACGTCTGAACTGAAAGATTCGATAGCCAATGGTATTTTTCATGTGGTGTCTATCGGCACGACAACTGGTTTCACCTCTGAGGAATATTTCAACTGGCCAGGTTTCCTACCGGTGCTGTTGTTGTTTGCAAGTTTTGCAGGAGGCTGTACAGGTTCTACCGGCGGGGGCATGAAGGTCATACGCATCTTGCTACTCTACAAGCAAGGCAAGCGTGAACTTCAGCGTTTATTACACCCGAATGCCCGCATCATGGTCAAAGTGGGCGAGCATGCGATGTCGAACCGCATGATCGATGTGGTCTGGGGATTTTTTGCCACCTATCTTGCCTTGTTGGCAGTCATGCTGTTGTTGTTGATGGCAGCCGGGCTTGATCAGGAGAGTGCGTTTTCGGCTGTGGTTGCCTGTCTTAACAATCTGGGCCCCGGTCTTGGCATTGTCTCGGCCAACTATTCCAGCCTCGGTGACTTCTCCTTGTCGGTACTCAGTATTGCCATGCTGTTCGGTCGATTGGAAATTTTTACCTTGCTCATACTCTTTACCCCGGCGTTCTGGCGTCAGTAGGTCGAACGTTCGAGGACGTGCGCATCGTGTGGACATGAGCAATCAATCGAAATGGAACAGTCGTTACGCGTTTTCGGGTGACACATTGCCACCGCCTGCTGCGGTCCTTAGCCGTGGTGCCCGATGGTTGCCGGCGATTGGTGACCCTGCACCGCTGGCACTTGACCTTGCCTGCGGCAGAGCAGCCAATGCCGAATGGCTTGGTAAACGAGGATTCGAGACCCATGCCTGGGATTTCAGTGAGCAGGTTATCGCTGACGTCATCGCTCGCAAGCACTCCAGTATTACGCTCGCCCAGGTACGTGATGTCGTTGCTGAACCACCTGATACAAGAAGTTTTGATGTAATTGTGGTCAGTCGATTTCTGGATCGAGGCTTGTGTCCTGCTATCAGTGCGGCACTGACATCTGGCGGTGTGCTGTACTACCAGACCTTTACCCACGGATTGTCCAACCCGAATTTTCTCTTGGGTGAGAATGAATTGCCCGAGCTGTTTCCCGAGCTTGAAGTGCTTGACTACCTGGAACCACCGCCGGACAAGAATGGCAAGGCAGAAGCGCAATTGATCGCTCGGCGCATTCCACTAGACTAGACACATGAACACACGACGGTTTTCGTCATCATGAGTCAGATTGATGCTTTCAAAGCGATGCTTGAACGTGGACAAGACAGCGAAATGCTGCGCTTCACGCTCGGCAATGCCTATTTTGCTGAAAAAGCCTATGCCGATGCTGTTGAGCATTTCCGCGCGGCCGTAGCACAGAAGCCCGATTACTCTGCTGCATGGAAAATGCTTGGGCGAGCATTGGCAGCCAATGAAGCCTTGAGCGAAGCCCTGTCCGCTTTTGATCAGGGCCTGGCCGTGGCCGAATCCAATGGTGACAAGCAGACAGCCAAAGAGATGACTGTATTTCGAAGGCGCGTCGTACGCGATCTTGAATCATCCGATGGGAACAAAACTATATGAGTGGTGGGCCATCGATGTGGTTGCGCCATCAGTTCTACAACCGACTGCTGGGTTCCGTTGTGCCGGTCTCCTGGTTCGCCCCTGTTGCTCCTCGACCAGAGGAGCTAACAAGCGTTGAGGGTGAAATTCACCTGCAGATTGTCAGTCACTGCTGGCAATATGCGCACTTGTTGTTGTTCCAGTTAAGCTCACTTGCTAACTATCCACCGCGTAATCTGAAACTCACCTATACGCTTTATTACGCCAAAGAAGATGAAGCTGTGTGTGAACTGATCAAGCGCTTTGATGCGATGCACGTACCGAATGTGACCTGGGATTGGCAGGAACTACCGCGAACATCCTTGTTTCGTCGCGCCATCGGTCGACATCGTTCAAGCGTCAGCAGTCGTGCTGACTGGTTGTGGTTTACCGATTGCGATCTGATCTTCCATGAGGGTTGTCTGGATTCGGTTGCGGCGGCAGTCGCCTCGCTAAAAACAGGGCTGGTCTATCCGGACCATGAAGGCATTACTGATTTGTTGACCGCCGATCACCCATTGTTGAATCCTACCCCTTCGATTGAAGGCCTGGTGGATGTGGACACTAGTCATTTCTACGACAATGTGATCAGCAAAGCCAAAGGCGCCTTTCAGATTGTGCATGGTGATGTTGCCCGGCAAGCAGGGTATTGCGGATCGTTAAAGCTTTATCAGCAACCGACCGATGCCTGGCGCAAGACGTTTGAAGATGTGATTTTTCGCCGTCTGATCGAGTACGACGGTGAGCCGATACCGGTACAAGGTTTGTACCGCATGCGTCATGCGGCCAAGGGTCGTTACTCAGGTGATACCACGATTGGGCAAGTACGCGGGCAGATACGACAAGCGACTGACAAGTCGAATGCCAAGCTGTATGCCAAACCGCATGCCTGAAAAAATACGCATTCTGGTCTTGATTGGCACACGACCCGAGTGCATCAAACTGGCTCCGGTGATTCAAGCCCTTCGCAACCGAGCGAATGTCTTTG
Organism: uncultured Granulosicoccaceae bacterium; assembly: GCA_964445655.1. GTDB lineage: Bacteria > Pseudomonadota > Gammaproteobacteria > Granulosicoccales > Granulosicoccaceae > Granulosicoccus. Next base: position 18,656 of record CAYULV010000031.1, read on the forward strand.
AAGTGCATGTGTGCCTGACATCACAGCATCGAGAAATGCTTGAACAAGCCCGTGTCTGGTTGCCCTTTAAGGCTGATACCGATCTGGATCTGATGGCAAGTGGGCAACATCTGGTGACCTTGCAGGCGCGGATACTCGAAGGGGTGAAAGCAGTTATCGATTCGTTCAAGCCACACTATGCGGTTGTGCAAGGCGACACAACCACTGCCATGGCAGGGGCGAACGCGGCGTGTTTTCATCATGTCAAGGTTGCGCACGTTGAAGCGGGGCTAAGAACGTTCGATCGATACGCGCCCTGGCCAGAAGAAATCAATCGGCTGTTGATCAGCCGCCTTGCTGAAGTGCATTTCGCGCCAACGGCCAGCAATGCAGAACAGTTACAGAAGGAATCGGTAGACGGGCATGTGGTGACAGTAGGCAACACCGTTATCGATGCCTTGTTGCAAGTGCGTGATACGGTCAAGGCGGAACCGGATGCTTTAATAAAAATTGAAACTGCACTGATGGAGCATGCGTTTGATATCAATGCCGGTCCGTATATTCTGGTGACAGGGCATCGTCGAGAGAGTCTGGGCGAGGGGATAGAGGCCATTTGTAATGCCTTGCTCGAGATCGCGATCCAGCACCCGACAATGCGAATTGTCTATGCCGTGCATCTCAACCCTGCCGTACATGAAGTTGTGCACAAGCGCTTGAGCGCCGTCGAGACTATCTATCTTCTACCTCCGCAGGATTATGGTGCGTTCATTTATCTGATGGATCGATGTCATTTCATTCTCAGTGACAGCGGTGGCATACAGGAAGAAGCACCATCGCTCGATAAGCCCGTGTTGGTGATGCGTGATACCACCGAGCGAACCGATGCGGTAGATGCTGGAGCTGTAAAGCTTGTTGGTACAGACAAAGATCGAATTGTTGCGGAAGCCAAGGCCTTACTCAGTGATACAAGCCGCTTTGAAGCAATGGCCGAAGCAGTAAATCCGTTTGGTGATGGCAAGAGTGCTGAGCATATCGCCGACTGGTTTGAACAACATCCGCCTGCAGAATTTACAGGTTTGAACAATGAGCCTTGAACCTGATTTGAAGCCGCGATTAAAACCGAAGCGCGGTGTCGTTGAAGGTATTCGTTGGTGGTGGAATACCCGCATCAGGAGTTATTGGACCGTCAAGTTGCCCGCTCTGCTGCGCAAGCGACGAGAACAGGTGAAGGTATTTGCTTTTGACCGGCAGGCAAGCCCGTTAACTGATGCGGAAAAAGATAACTGTGGCATAACGGCCATTCTGACTGTTTACAAACGTGGTGAATACCTTGCTGCGCAAGTCAAGGCATTGCGCGAGCAAACCGCAGCCCCCGATGAAATCTGGGTATGGTGCAATGATAGCGATGCCGTGCTTGAAGATGTGTCAGAGATGGTTGACCGGGTAGTTGTGTCGAATTCGAACTGGAAATTCTGGGGCCGATTTGCGCTCGCCAATATGGTACGCACCCGTTATGTCAGCTTGTTCGATGACGATATCCTGCCGCAAGAAAACTGGTTCAAGAATTGTCTTGATACGATAGCATCAGGGACCGACGGTATTCTCGGCGGTTCCGGTGTCATCCTACCTGCCGAGGGCGGTTATTCATCCAAGCATAAGGTGGGTTGGAATGGCCATCATTATGACGAGCCTACAGTGGTTGATCTTGTCGGTCATGCCTGGTTTTTTGACAAGGCGTATTTACGTTATATCTGGGAAGAGCCACCTCTGTCATGGGAGAATGGCGAGGATATACATTTCAGTTGCATGGCTTTGAAGCATGGTGGTATACACACCTATGTGCCTGCACATCCTCCACACGATGAGACACGCTGGAGTTGTCGTCCGGATTTCGGTAAAGCTGTTGGTCGAACCAGTTCTGCGACATTCAAATCAGCCGGTCATCATGGTGTGCGTGATGAGATGGTCGATGCCTATCGACAGGATGGCTGGCGGATTGTTAACGCTTAACGCTTAACGCTTGCGCTGCGCGACAAGTTTGGCCTCAATTGCGGGTGGGTTTACATTCATTTTTTCAGGGTTGTCTTGTAGAGTTTTCATAGCTTTAGCTTATCCAGCGGTGAAATAACGCCCTTTGCGCCGCGCTTGATGACATGCGTATAGATTTCAGTTGTTTTAACATCAGCGTGTCCCAGCTGTTCCTGCACGGTGCGAATGTCAGCACCGCTTTGCAGTAAATGCGTAGCGAAGCTATGCCGAAAGGTATGACAAGTGACACGACGAGTTATGTCACAACGCTTACATGCTTTGTTCAATGAACGCCGGATGTTATCCGGATATCGGTGGTAACGGACAAGTTCCCCGGTGTCCGGAATCGCGGACAGTCGAGAGGATGGGAAAACAAATTGCCAGAGAGCAGTTTGCAGAATGGTACCCAGCTTACGTCTCAAAGCATAAGGGACAGGGGCAAACCCCAAGCCATTTGCCACATCATTCTGATGTACGTCACGCGCAAACTCGATTTGTTGTTTCAGCGGTGAAACGATTGATGCCGCCAAGGTAACAACCCGATCCTTGCCCCCTTTCGCCATACGAACAGTAATACAAGCATTATTGAAGTCGATGTCCTTGATACGCAAGGATAAAGCTTCATGGAGGCGTAACCCGGAACCGTACAGTAGTTGAACAATCAGCTTATCGACGCCCTTCATCTCCCCGAGTATTCTACCCACTTCCTCTTCAGACAGTATTTCTGGCATACGTATTTTTTTCTTGGCAAACGTAATGCCCTGTAAATCCCCCAAAGGCTTGCCAATCACCTGTTTATAGAGAAATGCCAATGCGCACAAGGCTTGAGATTGGGTGCTGGGACTGCATCGCCTTTCGGTGGCAATATAACTGAGAAACCGTACCACCTCAGCATCACCCATTTGCGATGGATGCTGTTTCTGGTTGTACAGAATAAAGCGCTTTATCCAGTGTAAATAGCTTTTTTCTGTACGATAGGCTAAATGATGCGTTCGCATCGCGGACCGACATTCATCCATGAAAGCTGACATATCATTCCTTTGTCTTGTCAGGCAGACAGTAAAACTGCTTTAGCTTGATGTCAAGCTTGATAGCCTTGTCTGTATATGTAGAATATGTGAATTACTGGTCAAATTTAAGTGGTTGAATTAACAGTGGTTTACTCTAATCTCCAACCAAGCCTGTAAATTTACACGGCAGTAGGTAGAAAAATTCTTAAACGGTTTTTCCGTTTAAGTAAA
>CAYULV010000032.1:0-1102 GCA_964445655.1 uncultured Granulosicoccaceae bacterium
TCGACACCGTTGTCGTTCCAGCGCGTGATGCTCGAACCTTTGAAGTGCCGAAAGGCTATGGCTTTCGCATCGTCAGTGTCGAGGGGTCTCAAGTAGGTGACCTGAACCTGTGGAATCGTCATGATTTGAGTGAGCGCTTTTTCAGTGGCAAGACAAGACAATTGCACGCAACGCATGTCACTCGCGGTGATCGCTTATGGAGCAGCCTGCCTGCCATGCGTCCTTTGGCGACCATCTCGCATGACACGCTAGAGTGGTATGGCTGGGACGAGTACGGCGGTGGGGTTCACGATGTTATCGGCACACGTTGCGACCCATACACCAATCGTTTGTTAAAGGATGTTGACTACCACCATTGTTGCCACTCGAATCTGAGCCGTGCTTTAGCCGACCATCTTGGTGAAAAGCCAGCAGACGTCGAACTACACATCCATGATGTACTTAATGTATTCATGTGTACTGGGTTTACGCTCGATACACATCAATATTTTATGAAAGCAAGCCCGGTCAGGCCGGGTGATTACATTGAGTTCATTGCTGAGATTGATTTACTCGGTGCCTTGTCCAGTTGTCCTGGCGGGAACTGCGGTAGCAGTCACTCTGACGACAGTACGCCGTGCTTCCCGTTGCATGTGGAAATCTATCAACCATCCGATGAATTTTTGCAGCAGTTCGAAGGTGCGCAATCAACCGCTTACGATCGAAGTCATGGTCGCTAAGTAGCCAGCTAACTATTCTGCGACATATAATCCGCCGTCAAGCATGCCGTGAGATATTCCGTGACATGCGAAATATCACGCTGCATTAAAAGGCCTGGCAAGGATGCAGTCAACCAACACCCACGCGGACGAGTCAGCTTAGCGCGCCAATTCCTGAACATGCCAGGCAAGAGCTGAATTGCTGGAGATAACCGGTTTGCCAATCGCCTTGCTAACATCATCAAGGATGGTTTTAAGGCGAAGATTGGTGCACGATGCAAAGACGGCGTCGACATCGTCGTTACTGCCCAGATCGACTATCGCGCGACTGATGGATTCAGCTGAGATGCGACACACTTGATGATCATTCTCCTCATGAAAGGATGCGGCCGCAGTGACTGCCA
>CAYULV010000032.1:1202-3397 GCA_964445655.1 uncultured Granulosicoccaceae bacterium
CGGTAGATCGTTTGCCATGGCTGACAGTGTGTCTGGCGTTACGTTTGAAGCATTTGGTATGCGCGTGTGAAAAATACGCATGTTGTCGGGTAGCCAGTGGCGTAGCTCGTCTTCCATTACTTCGTCAGTTTGAAGAACAATCAAGCCAACACTAGGTGAGTTGATTGAATAATCTTCTGATACATAATCAAGTTTTTGCATTCTTTCATCCTGTTGCTGCGTGAGATCTCTCTTGCGATTTTGATCTCACCAGTTAAGCAATGATTGCTGTGTCTCTGGTCACGCTACGATGGTTACGCCACGATTGCTGTGTCTCTGTTTACGCTATGTTCACCATGTCTCTCGTTAGGTAATAATTGCCATATCTCTCGGTGCGCGTGTCGACAGTAGTTCGTATCCGTCGTCGGTTACGACCAGATTTTCTTCATGTACAAGCATTTTATTTGGCGCAAAGGTATATCCCGGTTCCAGTGTCATGACCATGCCCGCTTGCATGACGGTTTGATCGAACGAGGTAATGGACGGGGTTTCTGTCAGTTGAATGCCAAGCCCATGGCCAAAGCGCCCAACGCTGCCATCGGTTTCTTCGAGGATACTGTTCATGGCCTGATAGAGGTCCTGGCACGTAGCACCGGGGCGTACCGTTTCCAGGCCTTTTTCAGTGGCATCCCATAATCGGTAGTGAGCGTCGCGGACGGTATCGTCCAGTGTGCCGACCGCGAAGTTACGATCAAAGTCGGAGAAATACCCATCAAAGACACAGCCGGTATCGATGATCAGTATGTCGCCACCTGTTAATAGATGTTCGCCAGGTGGTGAAATGATATCGTCATAGCCGCCGTGACCGGCTGTACCTACAACGAAGGCTGCGTCATCAGCACCGTGAAACAAGCAACGTTCCTTGAAGATACGAAAGACCTCGATTTCACTCATGCCTTGACGCACATGAGAAGGGATGTCGGCAAAAGCAAGCGAAGTGATCTGGCAGATATGACGTAGTTTTTCAATTTCTGCTGCTGACTTGATCTGACGGACTTGTCTCAACGATTCGGTTGCATCAATCCACTTTGCAGAGGGAAGTGCAGCTTGTAGGCGATAGAATTCCTGCAATGGGTAGCGCATCGATGTTTCAGCGCCCATGGGTATTCCGATACGCAATGATGGGCCAGCCAATTCGGTCATTGATTCTGCCAGTAGACTCAAGCCGTCATCAGCAGGATCAGGCGATGACCAGGTGCGTATATCGTCAACCCAGGTACGCCTCATACAAGCTTCACCAATCGACGGGATGACGGCGACCGGTTTGCCACTGGCTGGCAACAAGAGATGCCAGGGGCGCGTCGGACTTTGCCAGAATTGCGTCAGGTATCCACTCAGGTAGCGAACATCAGCCTCGGTGGTAAGCCACAGAAGATCGATACCGGCAATGTGCATTGCCTGTTGCACCGCGCCGGCGCGACGAACATACTCGTCAGTGGCGAATCCACGAGTTGGGGTGTGGGTCTTTGTCTCCATAGAACAATCAATGTACGCATCAATCAAGGAAATGTCATGTCGTCAAAACGACTTATCATGTTGACCGGTTGCAGCCGAGGTCTGGGGCGCGCCCTTGTTGATGAATTTATCGGCGCCGGGCACACGGTGATGGGCTGCAGCCGCTCGGATACCGGTATGCAAGCACTACGGGAACAGTTTGGAACACCCCACGAGTTCGCCGCGCTTGATGTCAGCAATGATGCGGCGGTCAATGCATGGACGGCGAAGTGCCTCAAGCAGTACGGTGCGCCGGATCTGCTTGTCAACAATGCGGGCGTCATCAACGAACCTGCAAATCTGGTTGATGTCTCGGACGTAGAATTCAGGCAGGTGCTTGCAGTCAATGTCTCGGGCGTTGCCAACATGATTCGACATGTCGTTCCCGCCATGATTGATACTCAGAAAAACGGTATCGTTGTCAATCTCAGTAGCGGTTGGGGGCGTTCGGTATCCAGTGGTGTCGCACCTTACTGCGCGAGCAAATGGGCGATTGAAGGTTTGACCAAAGCCTTGGCTGAAGAACTTCCGTCAGGTATGGCCGCAATACCATTGAGCCCTGGTGTCATTGATACCGATATGCTGCGTAGTTGCTGGGGGGACGATGCGGGTGCGTACCAGGAGCCTGCCGATTGGGCACGCCAGGCGGCACCTTACATTTT
>CAYULV010000032.1:3497-5562 GCA_964445655.1 uncultured Granulosicoccaceae bacterium
GCGCAACAAACTCAGAGATAATCGAACATTCATGAACAACTGTTTTGCGTACGATCGTATAAGCAAACGTACAGGCAAGCTTACCGGCAAACTTACAGTCAATCTCCTGACCCTATCGAGCTTGCTGCTATTGGTATCGTGTTCAGGTGTTCCCAAAAACGTCGAACCGATAAATTCATTTGAGCTATCGCGTTATCTGGGTACCTGGTATGAAATAGCCCGGCTTGATCATCGCTTTGAACGTGGTCTGAGTGCGGTGACGGCCGAGTACAGTTTGCGCGACGACGGTAAGGTGCGCGTCAAGAATCAGGGTTTCAACGCTGAAAAGAACGAATGGACGGACGCCATTGGCAAGGCGAAGTTCAAGACCACTGATGATGTCGGGCATTTACTCGTGTCGTTCTTCGGACCTTTCTACGCTAGTTATGTCATCTTTGAACTGGATGACGATTATCAATATGCATTTATCTCTGGTAACACCACCAAGTACCTGTGGTTGTTGTCTCGAACACCGACCGTTGACGAGGCTCTCATCGAGCGGTTCACGGCGCGTGCTAGCGCACTTGGCTTCGATACGTCAAGCTTGATTTTTGTTGATCAGAGCTTGGGGGATCGGCCCTGAAGCAGTATCCTTGTCGGATGCCTGATACCCCTCAATCCACCTGCGTCAAAGCGCCGCCAAGGCGCCGAAGCGTCAACCCGGCTGCGCGTCCTGTTTACTTGATTGCGGGCGTCGATGAGGTAGGCCGTGGACCTTTGGCGGGCCCTGTGGTGGCGGCAGCTGTGATCCTGAACCCGCAGAAGCCGATCACTGGCCTGCTTGACTCGAAGCTCCTTGATGAATCACAGCGTGACAAACTGGACATAGTGATTCGGCGTGACGCCTTGGCCTACTGCGTCTCGGAGGCGAGTGTCGAGGAAATCGATACCATCAATATCTTGCATGCCAGCATGCTTGCCATGCAACGCGCGGTACAAGGTCTGGGTACCAAGCCCCATCTGGCGTTGATCGATGGTAACCGTTGTCCATCATTGGACTGTCCAAAGCAGGCCGTTGTGAAAGGTGATCAGCGGGTGCAGTCGATCAGTGCTGCCTCGATCATTGCCAAGGTCGCCCGAGATCGGATGATGGTTGACTTACATGACAAGTTTCCAGCGTACGGATTTGACCGCCACAAGGGTTATCCGACGCCGCAACATCGACGCGCAATTGCCGAGCATGGCGTGACGGCTCTGCATCGGCGCTCCTTCGCACCGGTGCGAGAAGCATTGCGCGTTCAAGCTGAGGCGGTCTCGTCATGAGCCGTTTCGTCCATTTGAGTGTGCACACCGAGTTCTCGCTCGTTGACAGTACCGTGCGTATCAAGCCGATGGTCAAGGCGGTTGCCGACACCATGCCTGCGGTTGCCGTGACGGATCGCTGCAATCTCTTTGCGCTGGTGAAATTTTATCGCGCTGCCATGGATGTCGGCATCAAGCCGATTGTTGGTGTGGACTTGCGCGTCAGTGGTGCGACCAGCGACGGAACGCTTACGCGTGTGCTGTTACTGGTACAGAATCAAACCGGTTACCTGAACCTGACGAATCTGGTTTCCAAGGGTTACCAACAGGGGCAGGTCAATGGTGAACCTGTCGTTGAGCTCGACTGGTTGTTCGAGGCCAATGAGGGTCTGATTGCTTTGTCCGGGTCTATCGATGGTGATATCGCGTCGGCCTTGAAACGCGGGAACAAGGACGAGGCACTTGCCGCCGCCAAACGTTGGCAATCAGTCTTCGGCGATCGCTATTACCTTGAGCTGACGCGCACGGAAAGAGCGTTCGAGGAAGAATACATCGCCAGTGCCTGCGACATTGCCATCGCCTGCGGTATCCCGGTGGTTGCGACCAATGATGTGCGCTTTCTTGAAGCGGACGACTTCGACGCCCATGAGGCGAGACTGTGTATTCAGCAAGGTCATGTGTTGGCAGATCCTCGCCGGCAAAAGCTCGTCTCCGAACAGCAGTACCTGAAATCCGCCGACGACATGATCGAGTTGTTCAGCGACATACCCGTGGCGATCGACAA
>CAYULV010000032.1:5662-21307 GCA_964445655.1 uncultured Granulosicoccaceae bacterium
CCGACCGCATTGACCGACTTTGCCCCCTTGTATTGTGAAGCGGATGGCTCAAGTCTGGTTACCCAGTTCGACAAGGATGACGCAGAGGCCGTTGGTCTGGTGAAGTTTGATTTTCTCGGGCTGCGCACACTGACAATCATCGATAACGCCGTCAAGGAGATCGACAAGCATCGAGAAGAACCGCTGAACCTGCTCGCCTTGCCGCTCGATGATGCACCGACTTACCAGCTGCTACAAAAAGCACAGACCACGGCCGTCTTTCAGTTGGAATCAGCCGGTATGAAGCGTCTGATAGAGCGCCTGCGTCCGGATAACTTTGAAGACATCATCGCGCTGGTGGCCTTGTATCGACCGGGCCCTTTGCAGTCCGGCATGGTCGATGACTTTATCGATCGAAAACACGGGCGCAAGAAACTCGCCTGGCCGCATGAGGATTATCAGCTTGAGATGCTCAAGCCGATTCTGGAACCGACTTACGGCGTCATCCTGTATCAGGAACAGGTTATGGGTATCGCGCAGGTCATGGCGAAATTCTCGCTTGGTACGGCGGATATTTTACGTCGTGCGATGGGTAAGAAAAAACCGGAAGAGATGGCCAAGCAGCGAGCCGTGTTTCTGGCAGGTTGCGAAGAAAACGATATCGATAAAGGCCTTGCCGGTAACATTTTTGACCTGGTTGAAAAGTTTGCGGGCTACGGCTTCAACAAGTCGCACTCGGCTGCCTACGCCTTGTTGTCGTATCAGACCGCCTGGCTCAAGTGTCATCATCCAGCGGCATTCATGGCATCGGTCATGTCCGCTGATATGGACAATACCGACAAGGTTGTCGGACTCATTGACGAATGCAAGATCATGGGTCTTGAAGTGCTGCCGCCTGATATCAATGCGTCTGCTGTGCGTTTCTCGGTTATTGATGAATCTACTGTGCTGTATGGTCTTGGTGCGATCAAAGGCGTCGGTGAAGCAGCGTTGGCGAGTGTGTTGGCAACGCGTGATGAGAACGGTCCGTTTGAAACACTCGATGACCTCTGTCGACGCGCGAATCCCGGTACCGTCAACAAACGTGTGTTGGAAGCCTTGATCAAGGCGGGTGCTGCTGATCATCTCGGGCCGAACCGGGCCAGTTTGTGGGAACACCTGCCAAGTGCCCTGCAGGGTGGCGACCAGTTTCACCGTAACAAGGATGCGGGGCAGAACGATCTATTCGGTCTTGGTGAGCCTGAAGAGCCGAGTGCTGAACTGATGGTGACTCACGAGGACTGGAATGATCGCACTCGACTGCGAGCCGAAAAGGAGACGCTCGGGCTGTACTTGAGTGGCCACCCGATTCATGAATTTCTTCCCGAACTGTCCAAGTTCACCCATGGCAGTCTCAAGACTGTCTGCGCAAAGGCGGGCCCATCGGATGCGGGTGGCGGTTTCCGTCAGCGCGGTGTACCGGTTATTGCTGCGGGCCTGGTGCTCGGGGTTCGACAACGCGATGCGCAGGGCACCCGTATGCTCTTTGTGACCCTGGATGATGGCACCGGCCGGGTCGAGGTAAGTTTGCGTGGTGAGACCATTGATGCGATGGGTCATATGATCGTCAAGGATGAAGTGCTGGTCGTCGATGGCGATATAAGCCCGGATGATTTCAATGGCGGGTTCAAGATTCGCACGCGTGAGCTGTATGACATGGGGGCGGCCAGAGCGCGATTTGCGCGGCAGCTGGTCATCCGTTTGTCCGCCAATGATGTGCGTGAGCGAGGGCTTGACGAGCTTCTGGCCGCCTTGGCGGAATATAAAAGCGGTGTCACGCCAGTTTGTTTTGTCTACGACAATGATCAGGCTCGGGCCCGAATACGGGCCGGAAACCGTTGGGCGGTGACGCCGCGTCACGAATTGATCGCTCAGCTCGACAAGCTGGAGGGAGTTGGGAGCGTAGAGCTGATTTACTGAGCCTTGCGTATGTCGCGATCAGTGCCGCTTATCGTTAGTTTGTGCGCCCTTATCGGGCGAGTCTACTGATAGAATGGGGCACTCTGACGATGAACATTTAATCGCTCAATGAATCCTAACTTCCTCGACTTCGAACAACCAATCGCTGAACTGGACGCGAAAATTCGCGAACTCCAGTATGCGACTGAAGACGCTGACATCAATATCAGTGAAGAAGTCGACACGCTCAAGAAAAAATGCGCTGAGCTGACAACCAGCATTTTTGCCAAGCTTGATCCCTGGCAAGTCGCGCAAATGGCGAGACACCCACAGCGCCCGTATACCCGTTTTTATCTCGATAACGTGTTTACCGACTTCGATGAACTGCACGGGGATCGACTCTATGGCGATGATTCCGCCATTATCGGTGGGACCGCGCGCCTCGATGGGCAGGCGGTTGTCGTCATCGGTCACGAGAAAGGGCGGGATACCAAGGAAAAAATCCACCGCAATTTCGGCATGCCGCGTCCTGAAGGCTATCGCAAAGCGAAGCGTTTGATGGAACTCGCCGAACGGTTCTCCTTACCGGTACTGACCTTCATCGACACACCGGGTGCCTATCCCGGCATTGGTGCTGAAGAGCGCGGCCAGAGTGAAGCGATTGCGCGCAACCTGTTCGTCATGGCGGGGCTCAGAACGCCCATCATCTGTACCGTGATTGGTGAGGGTGGCTCCGGCGGTGCCTTGGCCATCGGTGTCGGTGATCGCGTCATGATGTTGCAGTACAGCGTCTACTCGGTCATCAGCCCGGAAGGCTGTGCGTCCATTTTGTACAAGAGTGTTGACAAGGCCTCGGAAGCGGCGGAAGCCATGGGAATTACGTCCGAGCGTTTGCACGGCCTGGGTCTGGTTGATCGCATTGTGCCGGAACCGCTCGGTGGTGCGCATCGCAACCCCGACGAGACAGCGGCAAGTCTGCGCACCGCCCTTGCCGAAGAATTGGCCAGTCTGAAAACCTTGTCGACAGCTGCCTTGCTCAATGCTCGCGGCGAAAAACTCCGTGCCTACGGCGAATTCAAAGAAGCTTGATGTCACGAGACCCGATCGACGCACTGGCGGAGCATGTCACGCAACATCCGCAGGTAATGGAATATTGTGTCGCCTTTAGTGGTGGCATGGATTCGCATGTGTTGCTACATGTGGCAGCAGATCTGCTCGGTGGCCTGGACGATATCAACCTGCGAGCGGTGCACATCAATCACGGGCTGCATCCAGACAGCGCCAGATGGGCAGCGCATGCAGCCATGGTGTGCGAGACGTTGGATGTGCCGCTGGTCATTCGCAATGTCACCGTGCCCGATGAATCGGGTGATGGTCCAGAAGCCGCGGCACGCATGGCGCGTTACGAGGCCTTTGCTGAACTACTCAGCCCTGGTGAGCATCTGCTTGTCGCACAGCATGCCGAAGATCAGGCTGAAACCTTTCTGTTGCAAGCGCTGCGTGGCAGTGGCCCGGATGGTCTTGCGTCCATACCGCGTAAACGCGTGTTCGCCGATGGCTATATGGTGCGCCCCTTGTTGACCTGCAAACGCGGCGATCTTCGACGCTATGCAAAGCGCGAGATGCTCGAGTGGATCGATGACCCTTCCAATGAAGAGACCCGATTCGATCGCAACTTTCTGCGTCACGAAGTCTTTCCCTTGCTCGCCTCTCGCTGGCCCTCGTTTGTTGATACCTTGAGCCGTTCGGCGGCCCGCAGCTCGGCGGCCAGTCAAACTCTGCTCGGACTCGCACAGGAAGATCTCGAGCGGGTGCGGGTGCGCGGTGCCTCTGAACTGAGCGTGTCCGAGCTCAAGACACTGCCCAGAGAGCGTGCCTATAACGTGTTGCGTTTATGGGTGCGACAGCGTCGCCTGCGCATGCCGCGTTTACAAGATCTTGCCGAGGTGATTCGCTCGCTGGTTCGCGCGCGTGAGGATTCGGCCGGTCGGGTCAATGTCAGGGACTATGAATTCCGTCGCTATCGTGACCGACTGTATCTCCTGACCGAGATGAAACAGGCGACGCCATTCACCTACGAATGGCCCGCGCCATTTGACGATCTCGAGATCGCGGAACTGGACCTGGTCTTGACTCGGGCCACCTGTGTCGAGCAGGGTATTCGGCTGCCGGAGCAGGGTGTCATGACGGTCAAGACCCGCAGCGGCGGCGAGCTGATCAAGTTAGGTGAGCCTGCTTTTCACAAGGCGGTTAAAAAACTTCTGCAGGAATCCGCCGTCCCACCGTGGGAGCGGGATCGAATTCCATTGCTTTATGTCGACGGGCGGCTTGCCGCCGTGTGGAATATCGCCGTGGCAGTCGACTTTCGAGACAGCGCCGATCAGCATAACGCCGAGATTGCCATTGACGCTCAACTCGCTTGATCAGAACCCGTGCTCGAATTGTTAACGCCTCGTTAATCCTCGTCAAAAAATGCGTCTGTGAATTGTGGCTGAGGCACCATTCTGGTAGTCTCAACGTCCGTTCAGAGATGATTTTTCATCTCCGCGGCGGGCGTCCCTTCGACTTCCGCGTCACCTTCGTAGCGGCGGTCGCCCGACTGGCGAGCCGTCCCAAGATTCAAGCTCTATGACGCGTTTTATATTTGTGACCGGCGGTGTTGTCTCGTCACTGGGTAAGGGTATTTCCGGTGCCTCGCTTGCCGCTCTGCTTGAGGCGCGCGGTCTGACCGTGGCCATGCTCAAGCTTGACCCTTACATCAACGTTGACCCGGGGACCATGAGTCCTTACCAACACGGTGAGGTTTTCGTCACCGAAGACGGGGCCGAGACTGATCTCGACCTGGGTCATTACGAACGCTTTGCCCGCGTCAAAACCAGTCAGAAGCACAACTTCACCACGGGCCGTGTTTATGAAACGGTCATCTCGAACGAGCGCCGTGGTGATTATCTTGGCGCGACGGTTCAGGTCATCCCGCATATCACGGATGAAATCAAACGCCGTGTGATCATCGGCGCCGGTGATGTAGATGTTGCCCTGGTTGAAATTGGCGGCACCGTGGGTGATATCGAATCGTTACCTTTTCTCGAAGCCATTCGTCAAATGGGTGTTGAACTCGGGCGCGACCGCACCTTGTTCATGCATCTGACTTTGGTGCCTTACATTGCGTCTGCGGGTGAAATCAAAACCAAACCTACTCAGCACTCGGTCAAGGAATTACGCTCGATCGGTATTCAGCCCGATATCCTGCTGTGCCGTGCTGATCGGCCATTGCCCGATGGTGAGAGACGCAAGATTGCACTCTTTACCAATGTGCAGGAAAGGGCGGTTATTGCTGCCACCGACGTCGATTGCATCTATGACATTCCACGCATGTTGCATGAGCAGCATCTGGATGATCTGGTTGTTGAGCATTTTCAACTCGAGCTTCCCGAAGCAGATCTTTCGCAGTGGCAGCGGGTCGTCGAAGGTATTCGCCATCCGAGCAAGGAAGTCACCATCGGCATGGTTGGCAAATACACCGAGCTCACCGAATCCTACAAATCACTGAATGAAGCCTTGACGCATGCGGGCATCCAGACTGACAGTCGTGTACGTATTCGCTATCTCGATGCGGAAAAGATCGAACGCGGTGACCTTGCTGCGCTAAGCGAAGTCGATGCAATTCTGGTCCCCGGTGGTTTTGGCAACCGTGGTGTCGAGGGCAAGATCATCGCAGCGCGCTATGCTCGCGAGAACAATGTGCCTTATCTCGGTATTTGCCTCGGGATGCAGGTCGCGGTTATCGACCACGCCCGCCATGTTGCCAATATAGACGGCGCCAACAGTAGTGAATTTGATTTAAAGACCGAAGAACCCGTCATTGCCTTGATTACCGAATGGCAAAACGACAATGGTGAAACCGTCATCCGCAGTGTCGATTCAGATCTCGGTGGCACCATGCGACTCGGCGGTCAGATGTGCAAGGTCAAGCCAGATTCGCTCGCGGCGAAAGTCTACGGTAGTGAAGAGGTTGTTGAACGTCATCGACATCGTTTTGAATTCAATGACAATTATGCGAACAGGCTGACGGCAGCTGGCCTTGTGATCTCAGCCCGATCCAGTGACAAGAACGGTTTGGTTGAAATGATTGAACTGCCTGAGCACCCCTGGTTCATTGGCTGTCAATTCCACCCGGAATACACCTCAGATCCGCGTGATGGACATCCACTGTTCACGGGTTTTATCACGGCGGCACTGGACTACAATGAGTCTGGGCAAAAGTCCGAAAAAAGCGGCGGTTCAGCGGTCAATACATCCAGCGCTACTGCCACTCCTGTAACCTGAATATACCTTACGATCATGCAGCTATGCGGCCAGAAAATCGGGCTTGACCAGCCTCTGTTTCTTATTGCGGGTCCCTGCGTTATCGAATCTGAAAAGCTTGCGCTCGAATCAGCCGCCGCTTTGAAAACGATGGCGGCTGAATGCGGCATTCTTTTGATTTACAAATCTTCTTATGACAAGGCCAATCGTTCCTCGAGCGATAGCTATCGCGGCCCGGGTATCGAGGAGGGTTTGCGTATACTGGCCAAAGTGCGTGATGACATCGGTGTACCTGTCCTGACGGATGTCCACGAAGACACACCGATGGATGAAGTGGCCGACGTGGTAGACGTGTTGCAAACACCAGCCTTGTTGTGTCGCCAGACCAGTTTCATTCAGCGCGTGGCCGCAGCGGGTAAACCTGTCAATATCAAGAAGGGCCAGTTCATGGCGCCGCAAGATATGCTCAACGTTGTAAAAAAGGCGAAAGGGGCAGGCAATAACAATATTATGGTGTGTGAGCGTGGTGCGTCGTTTGGGTACGGCAATCTTGTCTCGGACATGCGCAGCCTCGCCATCATGCGTAACACGGCTTGCCCGGTGGTTTTCGATGCAACCCATTCGGTACAACTCCCCGGTGGCAAGGGCACATCATCAGATGGTCAGCGTGAGTTCGTACCGGTGCTCGCACGGGCAGCAGTGGCAGCGGGTGTCTCGGGACTTTTCATGGAAACCCATCCTGACCCTGACAAAGCCTTGTGTGATGGACCCAACGCATGGCCACTGGGTGACATGGCATCTTTACTTGAAACCCTGGTTCGGCTCGATGGCGTCGTCAAGGCCGGTAAACTTGCCGAAGCCAACTTGTTGTAGAGCGGTCGTCGGGCTGCCTGAATAGTACTGATTGAAAAATTGAATTGAACAATAAAGACTGATTTCCAAGGATATATTCGTTAATGACTTCCAAAATTGTTGAAGTAACCGCTCGCGAGATCATGGATTCTCGGGGTAACCCAACCGTTGAAGCCGACATCAAACTCGCCTCTGGTGCAGTCGGTCGTGCTGCAGTACCTTCCGGCGCATCAACCGGCACACGTGAGGCATTGGAACTGCGCGATGGTGACAAGGCTCGCTATCGTGGCAAGGGTGTTCTCAAAGCGGTCGAACATGTCAATACCGCATTGCGCGAAGCTGTCATGGGCTTTGATGCAACTGACCAGGCAGGTCTCGACAAGTTGATGATCGACCTTGATGGATCTGAGAACAAGGACAAGCTCGGTGCCAATGCCATTCTGGCGGTGTCGATGGCAGCCGCCCATGCTAGTGCTGCTGACAACAACCAGATGCTCTTTGAATATCTTGGCGGTAAGGAGGCGGTAAACCTGCCCGTGCCAATGATGAATATCATCAATGGTGGTTCACATGCGGACAACAGTGTTGATCTGCAGGAGTTCATGGTCTTGCCTGTCGGTGCCAAGTCTTTTCGTGAAGCCTTGCGTTGTGGTGCAGAGATCTTTCACTCCTTGCATGGTGTTTTACACGAACGCGGCATGAACACCGGAGTCGGTGATGAAGGTGGTTTCGCGCCAAACCTTTCATCCAATGAAGAGGCGATCGAAACCATACTTCTGGCTATCGAAAAAGCCGGCTATAGCGCAGGCAAAGATGTCTACCTCGCACTTGATGTTGCCAGTTCCGAATTCTACAAAGATGGCGTATACGATCTCGCCTCCGAATCTCGTCAATTTGATGCGGCAGGTTTTGTCGAGTATTTAAGTGACTGGACTGATCGCTACCCGATCATCTCGATTGAAGATGGCCTGGACGAAGGCGATTGGGCGGGTTGGAAGATATTGTCTGACCGTTTGAAGGACAGCATCCAATTGGTCGGTGATGATCTGTTTGTGACTAACCCGAAGATTCTGCAACGCGGCATCGATGAAGGTATTGCCAATTCGGTACTGATCAAAGTCAATCAGATTGGCAGCTTGAGCGAAACTCTTGAGACCATCAATATGGCGCACAAGGCGGGCTACACCACGGTGACATCACATCGTTCGGGTGAGACCGAAGACACGACAATCGCAGACCTTGCAGTTGCCACCAATGCCAAGCAGATAAAAACCGGATCATTGTCTCGCTCTGATCGTATCGCCAAGTACAACCAATTGCTGCGTATCGAGGAGTATCTCGGTGATCGTGCGGTTTATCCTGGCGCTTCTGCTTTCAATCAGGCGCTTTAATGACGTCGTCGACCGACACGCGTGTGATCTAACACTGTGAAAGTTCTCATTGCAGCTTTTATCCTGTTGCTGATAGCTCTGCAGTATCGCCTGTGGTTTGGCGATGGCAGTGTTCAAGAGGTCTGGCGATTACGCGAGGAGGCCAAGGCAACCCGCACGGAGTTGTTACAACTCCGAAGTCGCAATCAAGCTTTGTCGGCCGAAGTCGCGGATCTTAAAAGTGGGCTTGAAGCGATTGAGGAGCGAGCGCGTGCAGAACTCGGCATGATTGACGAGGATGAAACCTTCTATCAGTTTGTACGTGAACGCGGCAGCGACAGTAACAACGCAGTCAGTGCTACCGGTGATGCCAATTGATGGCCTCTGATACTGCTAACCCATACCCGTTTGAACTCTGGGCTGTTATCCCAGCGGCAGGGTATGGTGCCCGTGTTCAGAGCGATATTCCCAAACAGTATCTTTTTATCAATGGCATCACCATCATGGAAACGGTGATCAGTGGTTTGCTGAAAATACCCGGACTTAAAGGGTGCATGATTGCCTTGGCGCAGGATGATCAACGCTTCCAGGAATTGGCTGTGTCTCGTGACCCGCGTGTACATACGGTTATTGGTGGGGATTCGCGGGCTGACTCGGTAAGCAATGCACTGAAAGCGGTACAAGATAAAGCCGCCGATGATGCCTGGGTTCTGGTGCATGATGCCGCCAGGCCATTGGTCGCAAAGACGGATATAAAACGCCTTACTGATGCGGTATTCAATAGTGGACGTGATGGTGGTTTGTTGGCCATACCTGTGTCAGATACCTTGAAGCAGGCTGACACCGATTACACGGTTTCCCGAACCGTTGATCGGAGCGGCCTATGGCAGGCGCAGACGCCACAGCTTTTTCCGGTCGCTGCCTTGACCGACGCTTTGGACAAGGCGATGGCGCAAAAAGATTTTGATGTAACCGATGAAGCATCGGCGATGGAAAATGCCGGCCACGACCCCTTGCTGGTCGAAGCACTGGAGCCCAATATCAAAGTTACACGCTACAGTGATCTGGTCATTGCCAATGCCTTTGTCACCGCGCAGCGTAGGGATGACGCTGTTGCCAATACACCGAGTTACCACGAATAAACGGCATGCGCATTGGCAACGGTTTTGACGTACATGCGTTTACCGAAGGTGATCATCTGATGATCGGCGGTGTGCGCATTGAGCATGACCGGGCTTTTCTCGCCCATTCCGATGGCGATGTTCTTTTACACGCAATCAGCGACGCCTTGCTGGGTGCTGCAGCCCTCGGTGACATTGGTAAACATTTTCCTGATACTGACCCGGCTTTCAAGGATGCAGACAGCCGAGACTTGCTTCGACAGGTTGTAAAAACGCTTGATGGTTTGGGTCTGAGCTGTACCAGCCTCGATGCCACGGTCATTGCCGAGGCGCCGAAACTTCGATCTCACATCGATGACATGCGAGCGATCATAGCGGAGGATATTGGCCTCGCTGTTGATCGTATCAACGTCAAGGCAACGACCAGTGAGAAACTGGGTTTCTGTGGTCGCGAGGAAGGTATCGCCGCCATGGCGTCGGTACTTGTCTCGGAGCGCGGTGTTTGATGTTAAAACCGTTATATTCTTCTTTCGCTTAAGGAAACACAGTCATGGCAACTCTTGCAATCATCGGCGGTAGTGGTCTGGCACGCATGGAGGGTCTTAATATCACTCGCCGTGAAATGGTCAAGACACCCTTTGGTGCGCCATCGTGTCCCTTGATCTTTGGTGAGTATGCGGGTGTTGATGTCGTTTTTCTTGCGCGACATGGCAATACGCATCGGTTTCCGCCGCACCGCATCAACTACTGTGCAAATATCTGGGCATTACATTCGGTTGGTATCGAACGAATTATCGCGATTGGCGCAGTCGGTGGTATTGCAGACGACTGCAGCGTGGGCAAGTTGGTTATCCCTGATCAGATCATTGACTACACAGTCGGTCGTCAAAACACCTTTTTTGATGGTGGCAGTGACCCGGTCAAACATATCGACTTCAGTTACCCGTATGACGATGCGCTACGCAAGGCATTGATTGAGGGCGCTGAAAAAACGGACGGTGTCGCCTTGCGACGCGACGGAACCTTAGGGGTTACCCAAGGACCACGCCTTGAAACCGCTGCCGAAATTGCTCGTTTGCAACGCGATGGTTGTTCACTGGTCGGCATGACCGCAATGCCAGAGACGGCACTCGCCAGAGAAATGGATATGGCCTATGCGGCCTGCCTTGTCGTGGTGAGTCGTGCCGCAGGTATTGACGGTAACACTGTGAATACGGCGGAATTGCCGCAGGCAATAAGCGATGCCATGATCAGTGCCCGCAGCGTATTGCAAAAAACCCTGCCTTTATTGGCATAGAGGAGTCGGAATCATGTCCGTTGGCAAAAATCGATCACCGCATCCCAGCACCATAGCGGCAACCGCTGATCATTTTGTTGACGTAAATTCCGGTGCCATCGTACCGCCGATTATCGCATCGAGTACCTATGCGCGTGATGATCGCTATGAGCCTATCAATGCGGCAAATATTTATGCGCGCGATAACAATCCAACGTTTGTCACTGCTGAACGCACAATAGCGGCGCTGGAAAATGCCGACGAATGTTTGTTGTTCTCCTCCGGTATGGCGGCGGTGGCTGCGATTTTTTATACGCTCGACACGGGTGCTGTTGTCGTGCTGCCGCAGGCGATGTACTGGGGTGTGTTTTCCTGGACACGCGAGTACTGCGACCGTATGGCCATTCACATTGTCTACTATGACCCGGCTGATATCGATACGATCGAGCAAGCCATGCAAGGACATGCCCGTGTCGATATGGTTTGGCTGGAGACACCTGCGAACCCGTTGATGCACGTGGTTGATATTGCTGCGGTCGCAGACATTGCCCATAACAAGGATGCGCTACTGGTCGTTGACAACACAACACCCACACCGGTGCACACACAACCACTGGATCACGGTGCCGACATGGTCATGCACTCGGCCACCAAAGGACTCAATGGCCATAGTGATGTGGTTGCAGGTGCCTTGCTAACACGAGAATCCCATGCTCATTGGGAACGTATAAAGCACGAACGCCATGGCGCGGGTGCAATCATCGGAACATTCGAAGCGTGGTTGTTGCAACGCGGTTTACGCACCTTGCACCTTCGGATGGAGCGAGCCAGTGCCAGTACTCAGCGCATTGCCGAGTTCCTTGATTCTCACGATAGTATTGAAGAGGTCATGTACCCGGGGTTACCCGAACATCCCGGACACGCTGTCGCTTTGCGGCAAATGAGCGGAGGCTTTGGTGCCTTGATGTCGTTCAAGGTGCGTGGGGGCAGAGAGGCGGCACTTGCGCTGGCGGGTAACTTACAGTTGATTACCAGCGCTACATCGCTCGGTGGTGTCGAGACTTTGATAGAACACCGCCATAGTGTTGAGCCGCCGGAGACCAATGTGCCGGAGAACCTGCTTCGGCTTGCGGTGGGCATCGAACATATCGATGATCTTTTAAATGATTTGTCGGATGCCTTGTCCAGTCTGGGCTGAACGTCAATTCAGCTTGGCTACGAACAGCTCAGCCTCGCTGTCTACGTTGCCACTCGGCTACCGCATCACCCATCGTCTTGCCGGAATTCTCCTTCATCCAGGCCATGAAGCTAAGGTCGAATTTGAAATGATTGCCACAACGCGACTTGAAATACCGACGAACATTCTGCGTGGATCTTTATGATTCGTCGATATGTGTTGTATCGGTGATCTTGTTGCAATGCCAATCAAATTTTCCCAGGTGTCAGCCTTTCAGGCTACTACAAAATGCGATTGAGGGAACCTAGTGCGCGAGTTGTGCAACGTGCCCGAGTGAAACAGGCCGTGGCGGAGGTTTTCAAGGTATTCAAAGAACGCTATGGAGCCCCTCGACTGCCTGGCTGTGCTGATGGATTTGTTTTCGAGAAAGGTGCTCGGCTGGTCACTGGACAAAACAATGACCAACAAACTGGCTGCTATCTAATTGACGAATTGTTTGCCAACCAGCAACGATGGTAAAAATACCGACTTGCTCTTCACATTTTACAACATGACAGTCTTGAAAATCACGGCTATCCGTATGATACTCGCCTGTAGATTCGTGTTGTGAGCAATTTGGTAAATCCACCTACACAAAAACACCCGAGTTGATACATGGTGTAGCGATCCGAT
The DNA here is from genome assembly GCA_964445655.1 of uncultured Granulosicoccaceae bacterium. Lineage (GTDB taxonomy): Bacteria > Pseudomonadota > Gammaproteobacteria > Granulosicoccales > Granulosicoccaceae > Granulosicoccus. The sequence continues at coordinate 18,353 of CAYULV010000032.1, forward strand.
AGAGAGCAAATCATGACTATACCTGTTACCCGTTCGGCGAGATTTCTTTTTCTGTTTCTAATCAGTTCGTTTATTCTAACCGCGTGCTCCAACTCCGGTGATCCTGCATCCACTGATCCTGAAACAACTATCGAATCTGCCGCTGATAATACAGAAGAAGAAAATCTACTTGCCGATGATACCGATGCAGAACCAGGTACCGACGCTTCATCAGACTCAGATGCAGCACCAAACCCAGACTCAGTACCAAACCCGGACGCAGGATCAGAAAGCTCCACTCGTATTGATTTCGATATCACAGTCCCGGCATACCAGTCAGACTCCCTGCAGGTTCGACTCATCTGGGGTGAAAAAGATCTGACGGCGAGATGGGTTGTTGATGAAACCTGGCAGGCATCAGATAACTTTCCAGGCAATACAGAACAACTTTTAAGCGTTACTTTCTCTGACGACAATGGCGCTACCATCCTCGGCAATTTCGAAACCCTGCTGGCAACAGGATCGAGCACAACTCAAACAGTTCGAATCTCCGCCGCACAATTCGACACTGCTCGCTGGGACGATGATTCTGATGGAATCAGCAACATTAACGAGTTGCAGGCGGGACCCGATGGCGTACCAACAGGTGCCGAGTCTGAATCAGACCAAACACTGGCTCCAGTGACGGCTAGTCTTGAGCTAATGCCGGTTAAAACCTTTCGCATCAGCTGGGAGGAAAACCTTGCGGCCGATTTTTATCGCATTCTGGAAAACCCGGATGGGGTATCCGGCTTCACCGATGTGAGCGGCGAACTGGATGGTTCAGCTGAGTTCTATGATCATCTGGTTCCACTGCACAGACGAGTGAATGCACGTTATATGGTTGAAGCCTGTAACGAAAGCGCTTGTGTCACATCAGCGCAATTGTTAACAGAAGGGACGCTCGATGCGGCGATCGGTTATTTCAAAGCCAGTAATACCGACAGGCTTGACAATTTCGGTGAAGCAATCAGCCTTAGCGGCGACGGCAAAACAATGGCCATTGGTGCACCCGACGAAAGTAGCGCAGCAACCGGTATCAACGGAAATCAAGAGGATAACTCCGCTGCCAGGGCAGGGGCTGTCTATGTGTTTGTGCTTCGCTCGAATGGATGGCAACAGCAAGCCTACATAAAAGCCAGCAATACCGACGTCGGGGATGAGTTCGGCGGTGCCACCGCATTGAGCGGCGATGGCAACACGCTGGTAGTTGCTGCACAGAAAGAGCAAAGTACTGCCACTGGAATCAATGGCGATCAAACTGACAACTCCGGGCAAGAGGCGGGTGCAGTTTATGTTTTTGTGCGCGACGGTGACAACTGGCAACAACAAGCCTACTTGAAGGCGAGTAACAACCGGGGAGAGGATTTTGTCGGTTTTGGCGAATTTTTTGGTCGAGAGATCAGCCTGAGTGCGGACGGCAACACTCTGGCAGTGGCGGCGTTTGGAGAAGACAGCCCCGGTACCGGTATTGATGGAAACCAGAATCAGGATGAAAGCACGCCTTCTACCCGTGAAACAGGGGCGTCTTATGTGTTTGTACGCAACAATGGCATGTGGCAACAACAAGCCTACATTAAAGCTGCCACCAATGAGAGTGACCGATTTGGACGCGCTATTAGTCTTAGCGGCGACGGTAACACTCTGGCTGTTGCCGTTTACGACTTTGTCACCACCGATACGGATGCCAGTACAGGCATCGATGCAGCTTTCATCACAAGCAGAGGACCTGATACCAGGGATTCCTATGGTGGTGTCTATATATTTGTACGCAACAACAGTACCTGGCAACAGCAAGCTTTTCTCAGACCGGTTGCCGCAAGCTGGATAGACTTCGGCGATGAACTGAGCTTAAGTGCTGACGGTAATGTGTTGGCCGCATCAGTACCGCGTTCCGTCGAGATGTTTGAACGTGTCAATGGCGACTGGGTGTACCAGACCAACCTTACGCCCAGTAACAACGGAGGCGCGTTCGGCTCAGCTTTGACCCTGAGTGCCGATGGCAGCACAATCGCGATCGGCGCACCGACAGAACTTAGCGGCTCAACCGGATTAAACGGCTATCAGGGTGAGGGGCTTCCCAATTTTGGCTCGGGAGCCGCCTATGTATTCACTCGTCCTGACGGTATCTGGCAACAAATCGCCTACGTAAAAGCCAGCAACTCCCAAGAAGGTATTTCCTTTGGAAGTGCGCTAAGCCTCAGTGCCAATGGAAATACCCTGGCAATAGGTGCTCACAAAGAGGGCAGTGCCGCCATTGGGATCAATGGAGATCAACATAGTGATACGGGAGCCGCGCCGGTAGCCGGGGCGGTTTATTTGTATTGATACTCCGAAAACGTTGCCCAATATATTCTCGGTCAGATACCACTGCCTACGGACACTCTACGATTTTTTTTAGTTCAATGCCTATATGATGCTCACTCGTGTTGTTGATCACCGCGCTATTTGTTTCCGGTTGCTCCAGTCCAAGTGATTCTAGTTCTGTTGGTTCTCAATAGTCCTCTGAAATAAACTCTATCAATGGAGGCGGTGAGAACGCAGATGATGATAGTACTGCAGGTACAAATGATGTCGAAGATAGTAATACGGGTAATACAACAACAGGGCTACTAGGGACAGAAGAGCCAAGTACCACTCGCGTCAACTTCGACATCACTGTACCCGCCTATGTTTCTAACGCCTTGCAAGTTCGAGTAGTTTGGGGCGATACTACCGCGGTGTGGAACCGTGATGAGCTTTGGATGGCGTCTATTGACTTTTGATCAATACTTCGCGTGAGTTATATGTATAGATCTAAACGGGATAGAACAAGTACTGTTCGATCAGAAAGAGGTTGGTATTTATGAATTCAGTCAGGTACGGAAAATCAATTCCGATTGAATTGAGAATAGGCTCTGAGGGAAAATCTGCCAATTTTTCGGATGAAACATGTCC
>CAYULV010000033.1:0-21235 GCA_964445655.1 uncultured Granulosicoccaceae bacterium
TAATGTAGTGCTTGGTGAACAGACGCGACAATCTAATAAAATTCTAGCCCAAGAAGCAGAAATTGGACATGATGCGATGTTTGAGAAACTGGGCCAATTAAAGAAAAAAGATGCCTATGAGCTAGTCTGGCGTTTGGACCACCCAGAGCGCGGGCCATCCATGCGACGCAAAAGATTTTAATTGTTGTGCCCGAACGCTTCGTAAATTAGAACAATGCATCACACAGACAAGCCAAAGCCTGGTTCATAACAAGAACGATTGAAGATTGTATTTAATATAGAACTCTTCAATAAGGGGGGATTACTTACCTTACTCGATAGCCTACCGAGCGCTTGTTGTCTAATTTCACATCAATGGTGGCCTATGGAACTATCCTTGTTGACGAGCAGGTTGCGTACAATTGACTAGAGTGGTGGTACCGGTAGGCATCAACATCAGGTGTGTGGAATGTCTTACGACACCCCTCAGGTAAGTGCTCATGTTTCTCTTGCGAAGAAACTGTATTCAATTACAGAAAAGAGCTATATTTGTGAATAACCAAACAAGTACAAGAACCTAATTTTCGCAAAATTTCATCCTCAATCGACCTTCTCAGCTCATCGAAATCATCATGCTCCTTCATATAGTAAATTAACGATATCAAGGTGAAATAGGACACATCAGTTCTACCGAGGCCGAACGAATTGAGCCTTTCCTCACGCGAAATTAACTCATATATATTCTCTCTACTTGGCTCAGTTTCTCAAACATCGCATAATGTCCAATTTCTGTTCTTTGAGCCAAATTTGCTTCTAGTAGTCCATTATTTTCATGGTGTTATCGGATGTGCCAAGTGGATGAAACTCTTCGATATTCCTGGCGCATCGATATACGGTTGACGGTATTGAGATATATCGCAACGATTGGATTCTCATTCTTCAATTGCCGTTGGTAGGCTCGCCAAAAAAGCGACGAATTTGCTCGTGGAGTCTTGCTTGACTGAAAAACCCATTCTCTTATGTATTTCCTGAACTCGATTGGCGTGGTGGCCGAGCTACGGACCAGTGCTCGGACGCAATGTAGGGTGACTATGGGTAGAAAATAGAAAAAGATTGCGTGATCCTGATGGGTATCGTCATTTTTCAATAAAGACTGATCTTGCTGGAGTTAGGTATTCGCTTGCATGTAACGGTTACACGCAGTGCATACCAGGTTTATACATGTGTCGGGGCATGCCGATTGCTCAAGAAACCTCGAATCGATCACACGGATAAGACTTTGAACACCCCCATTGATACCAATGCTTTGTTGGTGCAGTTGCGAACCATGGCGCAGGACGCCGGGATCCCCGCAGCGGAGGTTGATAAGTCAGCAGATTCCAGTGTGTTTGCTGACGCGTTAAAAGCTTCTATGGAAGAAGTCAACACACGTGGTAGTGAAGCAAAATCCTTACGCGAGTCATATGAACGAGGTGATCCGAATGTTGAGTTGTCTGATGTCATGGTTGCCATGCAAAAGGCTCGGATTTCATTTGAAGCCATGACTCAGGTACGCAACAGGATGGTGTCTGCTTATAAAGACATCATGAACATGCCGATCTAGCGCGTACAGACAATCCATGTTGAAAACAATATCAAAACCATCGGAATCGGCTGATTAATGAGCGATCTAGAAGACTCTAACGCGTCGCAATCGCCACTGCCCGGTGGTAATCCGGTGTTAAACAGCGTGAGCCGAACGCTCGCCGCACCACAGGTCGGGGCCTTGCTGACGCTTGCTATGGCATTGACCTTAGGGGTCGGCTTGATCATGTGGGCGCTTCGACCCGAGTTTGTTCCGATCACGGAGCAGCAATCGCGTCAAGATGCCCTGCAGATCATGGAGATGCTCAATACGTCTGCAACACCTTACAAACTGGATCCGAACACCGGCCTGGTGCTTGTGCCAAAGGCGCAGGCTGCAGAAATCAAATTGGGTTTGGCCGCGAGTGGATTGTTGCAGCGCGAATCAGTCGGTCTGGAAGTTCTGCAGCAGGAATCATCGTTGGGCACAAGTCACTTTACTGAAACAGCCCGCTATCAGCATGCGCTTGAAACGGAGTTAAGTCGCACCATTAGTAGTATGCGAAACGTCGAGTCTGCGCGGGTGCATCTTGCGTTGCCCAAGCAGTCGGTTTTTGTCCGTGACCGGGAGCAGGCCTCTGCTTCAGTGATGATAAAGCCGCTCGCGGGGAGAGTGATTGAGGAAGAGCAGGTGAATGCGGTTACCAATCTCGTCGCCTCCAGTATTCCTTATCTGCAAAGCGATCAGGTAACGATTGTCGATCAGTGGGGGCGTTTGCTTTCTACGGGTGATGAGACTGGATCAGGAATCAATCGAGATCAATACCAGTACACCAGACGTCTTGAAAAGCTTTATTCGGACCGAATTGTCTCCTTGTTGACACCGGTAGTAGGGGCAGGGCGTGTACGGGCTATTGTTACCGCCGAAGTTGATTTTTCCATCAATGAACGAACGGAAGAAAATTACAACCCGGACCCCTTGCAGCTTCGCTCCGCAGAGTCTCAGCTTCAGCGCAGGACCGGAGCGGCAGCGGCTGGTGTTCCGGGTGCATTGACCAATCAACCGCCAGAAGCAGGAACCATTGCCGAAGGTGTACCGGGCCAGGATGGCGGCGCTGAGACGGTTAATGAAAGCAGCAGCGAGCTAAAAAACTATGAACTCGACAAGACAATTACCCATACGCGTCAGTCGCCCGGTGGCGTAAGACGATTGACTGCCGCGGTGATCATCGATGATCAGATAACAACAAACGAGGCCGGTGAGGTAGTTCGAACGCCATTGGGTGACGAGGCACTTGCAGAATACACGGCGCTTGCTCGCGAAGCCATTGGTTTCGATGAGAACCGCGGCGATAGTGTGGTGCTGTTCAATCGCCCGTTTCAACCGGCTGAAGAAATACTCCCCATGGAACCTCTGCCGATATGGCAGCAGTCGTGGCTTTGGACAATGGTGAGACAAGTGATGATCGGATTGTCAGTGTTGCTATTGATTCTTTTGGTGGTGCGTCCCGCTTTCAAGAAGCTGGTTGTGCAGGACGACGGTCAGGATTTGCTGACTAACGATGCGGTTGGCGGTGACAACGAAGACGATCCCGAAAAATCAGCGGGTACGGACGATTCGCTCGACGATGAGGCGTCTCTGGCTACTCCATCGCTTGATGCACCTCCGGCGGTGTACGGCGACATTTTGAATATGGCTCGAGTCATGGCAGCTGAAGATCCGAAACGAGTTGCGAAGGTGGTTAAGGATTGGGTTAAGGAAACATCATGAGCGAAACCGAAGCTGAAACCGAAGAGAGTACCGAGCAGGCTGAACCCGAGCTAAGTGGCTCCTGTCAGGCTGCGATCCTTTTGATGGCGCTCGGCGAGGAAGAGGCTGCCGAAATTCTCAAGCACATGAAACCCGAAGAAGTGCAAGCCCTGGGCGGTGCAATGACCGCGATAGATGGCGTCACTCAAGCTCAGATAAGCAGTACGCTGGACAATTTCATGGGGCGGGTTGGTAAAGAATCGTCTTTAGGCATGGGCTCGGCTGAGTACTTCAAAACGACCGTGACCAAAGCGCTTGGCAAAGACAAGGCTACCAGTGTGTTGTCGCAGATGGAGCCGGCTGAGGATGACACTGCTTTAGGAGAATTGCGGTGGATGAATCCGCGTATCGTGGCCAAAATCATTCGTGACGAACATCCTCAGATTATCGCAACCGTACTGAGTCAATTACCTCGCGAACAGGCCGGTGAAGTGCTGGATCGTCTTCCCGAGGATCAGCATCTTGATCTGGTCACCCGTATATCCAAGCTCGACAAGTTACATCCTACTGCTTTGGCCGATCTTGATGACATCATTAAAAGTCTTTTTGAGAATAATTCTGAGGTTGAAGTCAGTGGTGTTGGTGGCGTCAAGGTTGCCGCAGAAATATTGAATGGCGTATCCAAGGAGGCGGAAGAAAAATTACTTGAAGCGATGGAAGAGGCTGACGCCGAACTGTGTGAGCAGATCAAGGAAGGGATGTTCATATTTGAAAATCTCATGGCCTTGGATGATCGTGGCATGCAAACCTTGCTTAGAGAGTTGTCGAATGAAAACCTCATTCTTGCGCTCAAAGGTTCGTCGTCTGATCTGCAGGAAAAAATATTTCGCAATATGTCATCCCGTGCGGCTGAGTTGTTGAGAGATGACCTTGAATCAAAGGGACCGGTAAAACTTTCAGAAGTGGAAACAGCCCAGAAAGAGATTTTGGGAGCGGCACAGGACCTGGCGGCCGATGGCAAGATCGCGCTTGGTGGTAAGGGAGATGACTTTGTTTAGAGTATTGACAGAAGAGGAATCTCGTTCGGTAAAGCGTTGGCAGGCACCTGCGCTTTCCTCCGCTGAAGCAACAGTAAAAGTCGCAAGTCAACCGAACCCGCGGCAAATGACAATGCCGGAAAACGCCCATGAAACCGATGTGGCAGACGATAGTTCTGATGATGTCAGGAGCGACGTAGAACCTGAGAGTTCTTTGGAAACCGATAAAGAACACCCTGAGTCGGCAAGTCAGGAAGAAACGCCAATCAATGTCGCTGCAGCGGCTAATATTTCAGCCGATATGCTTCAATCAAGTTACGATGAAGGTTTTTCGGCTGGCTTTGCTGAGGGTAATGCAGCCGCTTATGAATCTGATAACCAAGGTCTTAGCAAGATTCTGAAGAGTTTGTCTGAGCAGGAAGTTCTGCGTGACGAGACACTACTCGAAGACATTATCGAACTGGTTAAAGTGACGACTGGTCTGATATTGAATCAAGAGATTAAAACCGATGCCTCGCTTATCAAAGACTGGGTGCTGGAAGGATTGGCTAGACTTCCGGCGACCACCTCGGCATCTGTGGTTCGCATGCATCCTCTGGATGCGGATCGCGTCAAGCAACTGCTTGATGCGGACCTGGCGATAAGGATTGTCGAAGACAGCAAATTGAATCGTGGTGACTGCCACATCGAAGTGGGTGCATCTTCGGTCCGAACAGGTGTTTACGAACAGATATGCAGACTGACTGCGAATCAGACGTCAGATGATCGCACTGATGCTCAAGGTTCGTGACCTTGACTCACTCTGAAAACAATGTGATCAAACGTTTGCGTGCGGGTCTCGCTGATTTTTCACATACCTTGACCTTACAAGAGCTGCCGGTCAATGGGCGTCTGGATCAACTCATGGGTCTGACGCTGGTAGCGGATGGTTGTGAGGCATCCTTAGGTGATCGATGCGCGATTGAGGCTCCTGGTTCAACACATGTCGAAGCCGAAGTTGTCGGATTCAACGGTCGGCGAACTCTGTTGATGCCAACAGGGCCAATACAAGGGCTCAGATCAAACGCTCGCGTCAGTCGCATTTCAACTTCATTCAAAGCCCCCGTTGGTTCGGCTCTGCTTGGTCGCGTTATCGATGCCAATGCCATGCCCCTGGATGATCGCGGCCCCTTAAAATGTGCTCGTCATGGGACATTGTCGGGTGCGGCCATAAACCCACTGAGTCGACGCACAATCGATGAGCCTTTTGATGTTGGTGTACGCGCCATCAATGGACTGTTGACGCTTGGTCGTGGCCAAAGGGTTGGCCTGATGGCCGGCAGCGGTGTGGGCAAGAGTTCATTGCTCGGGATGATGACGCAGCATTCAAGCGCAGATGTCACCGTCATAGCACTCATCGGGGAACGTGGCCGGGAGGTGCAGGAGTTTGTTACGCAGACACTCGGTGATGAGGGCATGCGTAACGCCATTGTGGTCGCGGTGCCGGCCGATCAACCACCACTATCCAGGTTACAAGGTGCCCTGTTGGCGACGACCATTGCCGAGAATTTTTGTCACGAAGGAAAAGATGTGTTGTTGTTGGTGGATTCGTTGACACGATTTGCCCAGGCGCAACGAGAAATCGGGCTTGCAACTGGAGAACCCCCTACGACTAAAGGGTATCCACCGTCGGTATTCGCTTCATTGCCACGCTTGGTAGAACGTGCTGGTCGATTCGAGTCCGGTGGGTCTATCACGGGAATATATACCGTATTGGCCGAAGGCGATGATCAGAATGATCCAATCGTTGATGCGGTGCGGGCAGTGCTGGATGGACATATTGTGTTGAGTCGATCGCTAAGCGAAGCGGCGCATTTTCCGGCTATTGATATCGGTGCTTCTGTGAGCCGAATACGGCGATCGATCACGAGCCGCGAACATGATCAACTGATTCAGGAATGTCTCAAGCTTGCAGCAAGCTACCGTGCGCAAGAGGACATGGTCCGAGTCGGTTTGTACCAGGAAGGTAGCGATCCGACACTTGACCGGGCTCTCGCGCTCTGGCCGCGGTTAAACAAATACCTTCAACAGGCTGCTGATGAGGGGGTTTCACTGACCGAATCGACCGATCAGTTGCGTCAGTTACTTGCATCGACGTCCGATTAACGGTTTCTTACTGTTAGATCCTTTGATCTGGCTGTTCGCAGCGCCGGTTCTGCCGAAAAGAGTAGGGAGATTCGAGCGTAAACCAAAATGCGAAAAAAGACCTTAGATGGATTGGTAAAACTGGCTGACTGGCAAGCCACTGTCTCGCGGCACTCATGCCAGAAGCAGCGGGATTTGCGAGATCAGGCACTCAGGGAGCAGGAGGCCATTCAGCAATACATAGCCGCTTATGACACAGTTGTCGCGGGTGAAGAAAGCGTCCCAGTCATGCTGGCGCATAAACGAACGTTTGTCAGCAAGCTCTCTGATCAATTGGCACAGCTCGGTGAGCATGTCGTTGAATGTAGTAACAGACTTGACGACGCAAGCGCCAAGCACCGACTGGACACTCAAAAAGTTGCCGCATTACGTTTGATGCAAGACGGCGAGAAAGAAAGAGCCGATTTGCAACTACGGCGTAGTGAGCAGGCCGAGCAAGATGAGGTGGCGTCACGACCAGTGACAACTGACCTTGGGACGGTTGAGCAGGGGGGCTACGATCATGTCTGATATTTTGGAGAAATTGAATGTATCTCCAATGGACATCGTGGGGGCCAACAAGATTGCAGGTTCTGCGAACGCCAGTCCGGACTCAGTTGATAGCGGGGTTCCGTTTGATAGTCATCTGCAAGCCGCGACAGCTTCGCAAAAGCTAACCGAGACTCATACAGCTGAGTCGCAAGGCTTGCCGGGTAGCGCAGCCGTCAGTCGGTCGCTTTCCGAAGGTACACAAGTTTCAGAAACTGATACGGCTCCGTCAGAGGTGCTCGAAGAGAAGCTGCCAGCGGATTTGATCGTTCATAAAAATCGCGTGGCGCTGGCATCGCCACAGGCGGAATCCGGTGGATCTCGATTACCAGAGCATTTAAACAGCAGCGACAAGAGCGTTGGTGACTCGGAATCAGTCGTTGATCGAGAACAAACCATTAATCGTGAACAGCGCGTTGCAGCACTTGATTCAAACCTGATCGTATCTGAACAGGGAGACAGCCAGCTAAATCCTGAGCTGGACACCACCGGGCATGAAGTCGTGGCTGGCAATGCTGAGCGTATACTCGCCGATGGGCAAAACGCAGATGAGGAAACGGTAGACGCCCAGAACTTTGCCTCAGTTGAGTTGAATAGCGAATCGGATTCCTTAGCGCCATCAGTATCGTTGAGCACAGCTGAAACCGAAGGCGCATTGCCTATACAGGCATCGAGCAATTCAGCGACAAGCGGATCTGTTGACGAAGCCAGTATTGACGCGCCTGTCTTGCCGGCATCTCCCGTGATACCAGGCTCGATTGGCAATTCGCAGTCTGTTGACTCGCCACAGCAAGTGGTGAATACCCAGAACAAGACGAGTGCATCGTTTAAGTCAGACAATCCAGTTGCTTTGCCTACGGTAGAAAACCTCAGCTCTACACAGAATTTGCAAACCGGTACACCTCAGAGCGCACCATTAGCTAGTCAGCCTGCCAGTTTGATAAGCCAAGCGACGGCGAATCCTGCCAGCGCTTGGCTGCAGCCGCTGCAAACAGGTGAAATTGCGTCAAGTGTCAAAAATGCACAGCCAGTCACCACTATTGACGCATTGAACGATCTGCAGGTGACGAATTCCGCGCAAGTTCGAGGCACGTCAATGGATGCGGGCGTGGATGTGAGTAAAAGTAACGTAGTTACACCGCTAACTGTGCAAACGGCTGGCGCATCGCCCGTTCAGAGCGTGTCTGAAGTCGATGAATCACTCGTACAAAACTCTGTACCGCCTTTAACGTCCGCGGCACTTTCGCGCACCGAGCCTGAAGCGTCCTTTAACAAGGATGGGCTAACCAAGGATGGGCGAATACAAGCGACTGCGGAGCCTGTCATTTCAAGCAATTTGACCACGACCGTAAAAACTGACGCTCTCGGCGTGACGGCAGCCTTACAAATTTCCTCAATAGATGGCGACAGTGGTGCTGGGAATCACTCATCTAACATGTTTCTCGCTGCATCTAATGGCATCGTAGCTGCTCCCAATCCTGCACGAATGACAGCCGGTTCCAGTCTGGTTCTCGCACCCACGGAGATGCAGATGTCCCCAGACATACAGGACCAGGCCTTAGTTGGAAATGTGCGTTGGATGGTAAACGAAGGTATCAGCAACGCAACGATCAATGTGAGCCCTGGCGGGATGGGGCCAATCTCCGTTCAGTTAACGATGGAGGGGGAAAAAATGAGTGTGTCGTTTTTTGCAGGACAAGCAGCTACGCGAGAGGCGCTGGATATGGCGGCACCCCGATTGCGTGATCATTTGCAGTCCCAGGGGCTTGATCAGGTTCGTGTGGAAGTCAGCGATAGTCGATCGGATAATTCGCGAAATATGCAACAAAGTCAGACTGGTGAAAAGCAGTCCTCAGATACTCGACATACTCGTGAAGTGGAGAGCCTCATTGATGAGAACACGGATACAGCTAGCGTCGATACAAGGTTTTTGCCGCTGCAATCTAAAAGCTCTCTGATCGACGCCTTCGCTTAGAGTTTTGACACACAATGAAGAAAAAAATATTAATTGGTGTTGGTGCCTTGCTTTTGCTTGGAATCAATGCCGCGCTTTCGGTTGTCGGTATGAATATGTTTGGCAAAGCACCTGCTGCAGTGGTAGCTGAGCCTGTACCTGTTGCTGCGTTGCCAGAAGAGATTTTCTACTACAACGTACAGCCTGAATTTGTGGTTAATTTTCAAGGAAAATCGAAAGTAAAATTTCTAATGATTGAGCTGGCAGTGGCGGTCAATGATGAAGAAGTCAATGCTGTACTCGATGATCATGATCCCGAACTTAGAAACTCTCTTTTAATGTTTTTCTCAGAGCAGAATAGCGAAGAATTGAAATCTGCTGAAGGTAAGGAAGCACTGCGTCAAGGCGCCATAACAGTTGTCGAAGATATTGTTTCAAAACACTACAAGTCTGGTCGAGTAAAGGACGTCTACGTCACTCGATTGGTAATGCAGTAATGGTGTAATGACGTGAACGCGCCAACTAAAACAGCTGAGGTTTATGATTTTATTCATCCAGATCACAAGCTGGGTGCGCGTTGGCCAGTGCTGGAGCAAATACATAAAAATGTTGAGGGTTCTATTGCAGACAGCTTGTCCGAGCGTTTGAAAATATCGGTTACAAGCGCAGGTGGAAGAGTCAAGCCGAAAAAGGTCTCTGACTCTATTGAAGCGACAGGCCCCGCCGAGCTAATTTACGAACTGAGTCTACGTCCATTGTCAGGGGTTGCCTGGGTTTGCTTTGACACCAGTGTGATATCAACATTGGTTGACAAATACTTTGGCGGGACTGGTGTTGTATCAGCCGTTGAAGAGCCTCGTAAACTTTCTCCGACTGAAATTCGATTGAAGGCATACGTATGCGATGCAATAACATCATCTCTCGATGAGGCATGGATGCCGATACGACAATTATCCTCGGTTATAGGTCATGCGGTATCGCGCTCCAGTTTATCCCGCCAGGAAGATGTGACTGTCGTGGTTGAAGCGCAGTTGAAATTCAACTTGGGAGAGGAAGAGGTAGTCATTATGATTCTCTATCCGTATTCCATGCTTGAGCCGTTAAGCGATACCTTACGACAAGAAATAACCACTTCCGAATCACGAGACAATCAGTTTTCATCAGCAATGCGACGTGAGCTTATGAATTGTGACGTTGAGCTGCGTGGTGTTATGGCCGAAACACGTATGACAATCGGAAAGGTATTGGCGCTTAAAACAGGTGATTTTATCCCTCTTCGCGACATTGAAAATGTTTCGTTCAAGGCAAACCAGATTCCTCTATTTAACGCTCAGGTTGGTATCAGCAATGGGCGCGTATCCGCTAGTTTTAACTACTGGCATTCCGAAACCTGAAAAAGAAAATGGAACAAGAGAAACCTAACGATACGCCCGAGGATGATGTCGATCAAGTCCCAGCAGCTGAAGCAGCTAATGCGGATGTGGTTACTGATCGTTCCTCGATAGATGATCTTGGGATGATCATGAATATCCCTGTGACGTTGTCTATGGAGATCGGTCAAACCCGAATATCTATTGATGAACTGTTGAAGCTGGGTAAGGACTCTGTCGTTGAGTTGCAACGAATGGCAGATGAGCCTATGGACATTCTGGTTAATGGGACCTTGATAGCGCATGGTGAAGCTGTGGTTGTTGATGGTCGGTTTGGGGTGCGATTGATCGATGTTATCAATCCGCAGGAAAGATTAGCCAAATTGAATTAGTTCAAGTAGTAACCACAGCGCAGAGCGATGTGGAAATCTCTGAAGGAGCAACTGATGTATCAACTACGTATTTTAGTATTGGTCTTTTCGGCCTTGTTTGCAAATGCAACGTTTGCATATGAATCGGAAGGGCAGAGTGCTGTTTTTTCACCACTCGAGATATTTGGCAAATTAACTATTGCTCTTGCCGCCGTTCTGCTTTGCTTCTGGGTTCTCTCGCTGGTCGTAAAACAGCTTCGTGGTGGCGCTTTAAAAACATCTGATAGTTTAAAAATAGTTGCTGCCTTGCCAATAGGGCAGAGAGAGCGATTACTCGTCGTTCAGGTGGCCGGTCAGCAACTGCTGATAGGTGCGACGGCAGAAAAAATTACTAAATTGCATGAGCTAGAGACACCCATCGTCTTGAATAATGCCGGTGTGGGCGAGGATAGTGGCGACTTTCGTTCGATACTGAAGCTCGCTTTGAATAAGCAGGTCCCTCGATGAAGGACAATCTTGTCGATATGTGTAAACCATCGAGCATGTTGATATTTAAATCAATCACGCTGATATCTTTGTTGTTTCTATCAACACCGGTATTTGCGCAAACAGGTTTGCCGGCCTTGACTGTCGTATCTGGTGAGGCTGGCGAGCAGACGTGGAGTCTCAGTCTGCAAGTCCTGTTGCTCATGACGGGGCTGACACTCTTGCCCGCCATGCTTTTGCTCATGACTTCTTTTGCACGCATAACCATTGTATTGGGCATTCTGCGTACCGCGATAGGAACTGCGCAAACGCCATCGAATCAAATTCTGATCGGGCTTGCGCTTTTTCTGACCATATTTATCATGCGTCCGGTATTTCTCGATATTCACGATAATGCCATACGTCCGTATATGGATGAGCAAATTAGTTTTGAATCAGCAATTGAAAACGCTTCAATTCCAATGCGCAAATTCATGACTCAGCAGATTCGTGAGGATGACATGAAATTGTTTCTGGATATGTCCGGTTCCGTTCGGCCTGACAGCATAGATGACATCTCCTATTGGGTGATTTTGCCTGCATTCGTTACCAGCGAATTGAAAACTGCTTTTCAGATTGGATTTCTACTGTTCATACCGTTTCTGATTATTGATCTGGTAGTGGCCAGCGTGCTGATGTCGATGGGGATGATGATGCTGTCACCGCTCATCATTTCATTGCCATTCAAGCTTATGTTATTTGTTCTTGTTGACGGCTGGAATCTTGTATTGGGAACGCTGGCAGGTAGCTTCTTCCTTTAGAAAATGACTGAGAATAGACAGTGACTCCCGATACGGTAATTGATATAGGTCGTGATGCGCTTGTGATGACTGTCATGTTGAGCGCGCCACTTCTTTTGGCTGCACTGGTAACAGGGCTTGTCATTGGTCTGTTTCAGGCTGCGACTCAAATCAATGAGCAGACACTTAGTTTCATTCCCAAATTACTGGCGATGGTTGTAGTGCTGTTGGCTACCGGGCCCTGGATTCTTTCCACGATGCTGAATTACACCTCAGAGCTGATCGTCAATGTTGTACCACGAGTTGTTGGTGGTTGAGTCATGTCAGCGCTTGTTCTCGGTGCAGATCAGATCAATAGCTGGATCGCTCAAGGGCTGTGGCCCATGTTTCGCATCGCGGGTCTGTTTTCGGTGATGCCCGTACTTGGTGGCGGTGAAGTGCCTGTCAGAGCAAGGGTCGGACTGGCTGCACTGGTCACACTCATTTTACTTCCGTCAATAGGAAACGTTCCGGCTGTAGACCCGCTGTCGGCAACGAGCCTTTTGATTACAGCTCAGCAGGTCCTGATCGGTGTGGCCATGGGGTTTGTTGTTTTGATGGTATTTAATGCCGTAACACTTGCCGGTGAAAGTATTGCGATCACTATGGGGCTTGGTTTTGCATTGATGACTGATCCGCAAAATGGTGTGCAGGTACCTACAGTCAGTCAGTTTTATATGATCATGGCAACTCTTTTGTTCCTTGCATTGAATGGCCATCATGCATTGCTGATGCTTTTGTCTGAAAGCTTTAGAGTGCTGCCCATCGGAGAGCCTTTGGGTGCAGATGCAGTATGGACTCTGTTGAAATGGGCTGGCATTGTGTTCAGTGGTGCAATATCTATCGCATTGCCTGCGCTCGTAGCAATGTTGAGTGTCAACATTGTTATGGGCGTTATAACGCGTGCAGCTCCACAGCTAAATTTGTTTTCTGTCGGCTTTCCGATCACGATGACTGTGGGTTTCCTCGCTATTCTTTTTACCCTGCCGCTTTTTGACAAGTCGTTTGAGGACTTGCTGATTGAATGTCAGCGAGTACTGCGGGCGATGTTAGGGGGCTGACATGGCAGGTAATGAGAGCGCACAAGATCGCACGGAACCCGCAACGGAGAAACGACTCGCCGATGCGCGAAGAAAGGGAGACGTTGCCAGATCCAGAGAGCTGAATACCTTTGCCATGCTTGTCGCGGCGATCGTGGGTTTGGTTATTTTTGGTGATACCGCTGTCTACTCATATCAGCGTTTGACAGCGGCACATTGGCAAATCAGTAGAGCAGATATCTTTGATAATCATGCAACGGTGGAGTTGCTATCCAATTTGTTTTTTGCAACGGTTTTTATAATCACTCCATTCATGATTTTAATGTTCGTCTCTACGTTCATCGGACCTTTGGTAATGGGCGGCTGGAATTTTAGTTCCGAGTCTTTGAAATTCGATGTCAAAAAATTGAACCCATGGACAGGTTTCAAACGAATGCTAAGCGTTCAAGGGCTTGCTGAACTGTTAAAGGCTTTGGTCAAGGTAATTCTGATTGGCGGTATTGCAGTTATGGCATTTGTGGGTCGTCTGGATGAATATCTGCTTCTTGGTGAATTGCCTTTGGGGGTTGCTCTAAGAAAATCGTTTGTGATTTTTTTCGAAATAAGTCTGCTGATGATCTCTGCTATGGCTGTCATCACGCTCATCGATGTTGCTTATCAACGGTGGAATCATGGCCGTAAATTGAAAATGACAAAGCAGGAAGTTCGTGACGAGATGAAAGAGACTAATGGTAATCCTGAAGTCAAGCAACGTATCAGGTCTCTTCAGCAATCAGTTGCCGGTCGGCGAATGTTACTGGATGTTCCCGATGCTGATGTGATTATCGTCAATCCAACCCATTATTCTGTCGCGCTCAAATATCAAGAGGGCACATCTGCACCTGTGGTCGTTGCCAAAGGTGTAGATCACTTGGCGCTTAGGATCAGAGAAATTGCACAACATTCTGATGTTGAAATATTCAGTGCGCCTCCACTGGCACGCGCACTCTATAAAAATGTAGACGTCGGAGGCGCCATACCAACAGAGCTTTATGTAGCCGTAGCGAAGATCCTCGCGTACGTCCTTCAGGTCAAGGAGGCGACTCAAGCACAGAGACATCAGTTGGTGAGGCCAGAAAATTTTGAAGTCCCTGATAATCTACTGGATATCTGAAGCGAAAAATGAACATACTTCAAGTACTATCCAAAATATTCAAGGATCAGCAATTGTCCGCATTGAGTGCACCTTTCCTGGTGCTACTCATGCTTGTGATGATGGTTTTGCCAATACCGGCATTCGGATTGGATCTGCTATTTACTTTCAATATAGCGTTGTCGTTAATCGTGCTATTGGTAACTGTTTATACGAAACGACCATTGGATTTCTCATCATTCCCGTCCGTCCTCTTGATAGCGACGATGCTAAGATTGTCATTAAACATAGCGTCGACTCGTATAGTCTTGCTTGAGGGGCATACTGGAACTGCCTCCGCTGGGCAGGTAATAGAATCGTTTGGCGATTTTGTCATTGGAGGAAATTACGCAGTAGGTTTTGTGGTCTTTGCAATTCTCGTTATTATAAATTTCGTTGTTGTTACCAAAGGCGCTGGTCGAGTTTCTGAAGTTAGTGCGCGTTTTGTACTCGATGCAATGCCTGGCAAGCAAATGGCCATAGATGCTGATCTTAATGCCGGTATCGTGGATCAGGAAGGTGCGCGGGAACGGCGTGCTGATATTGCTCGTGAGGCAGATTTCTACGGCTCTATGGATGGTGCCAGTAAATTTGTAAAGGGCGACGCGATTGCAGGTTTATTAGTTCTGTTTATCAATATCGTGGGTGGTCTGGCAGTAGGTGTTGGTCAACATGGACTTAGCTTTGGTGACGCTGCACATAACTACACATTGCTCACCATCGGAGATGGCCTGGTAGCCCAAATACCGTCGTTGCTACTTTCCATGGGTACCGCAGTCATCGTTACTCGTGTATCGGCTTCGGAAGATATGGGTGAGCAAATTGCGGTTCAACTGTTTCGCGATCCACGAGCGTTGGGTATCACTGCTGGATTGATATTGCTTCTGGGCCTGGTTCCAGGAATGCCGAATATCGTATTTCTATCTCTTGGGGCACTAATGGCATTCTTTGCCTGGAAAGCGTCTATATCGGAACCGACAGACATTCCTGAGGAAATTGTTTCAGATAATGCCCCCGAAGAGCGTGAATTGTCATGGGAAGACGTTCAGACCACTGACATACTTGGTCTTGAAGTGGGTTATGGATTGATTCCACTTGTTGACACCAAGCAGGGTGGAAAACTTCCTGATCGGATAAAAGCGATTCGACGCAAACTTACGGAGCAGCTTGGATTCCTGATACACGCTGTCCATATTAAAGACAACCTTGATTTGGCGCCTACGCGATATCGGATCAATTTACTGGGTGTCACGGAGGGCGAAGCCGATATCTATCCAGGTAAAGAATTGGCGATAGGTGCAGGTATTGAATCAGGAATGATTCCCGGAATTGCCGCAAAAGATCCTGCTTATGGGATGGATGCTATCTGGATTGACCATGATCAGCGTGAAAATGCCGAAGCGGTAGGTTACACGGTAGTTGATCCGGGCACGGTTATCGCGACACATATGAGCAAATTGATGGCTGAAAATGCAGGAAGTCTTCTCGGGCATGAGGAAGTGCAGCAACTGCTGGACACCTTAGGAAAGACAGCACCGAAGTTGGTTGAAGATCTGGTGCCAAAAGTACTTCCGCTTCCCACCGTCGTACGTGTATTGCAGAACCTGTTGGAAGAAGGTATTCCAATTCGAGATATGAGAACAATTGTGGAAACCTTGTCAGAAAAATCGGTTAATACGCAGGACTCTCAAGAACTGACAGCGAGTGTCCGGGTTGCGTTACGTCGACAAATCACAGGGCAGTTGACAGCCTTTGAGGACACATTGCCAGTAATTACATTGGATGCAGAGTTGGAACAGATGTGTCTGACATCGTTTGAGCGTGAGTCAAGTGGTGGTCTTGGTATAGAGCCGGGTTTGGCTGAGCGTTTGTACGAATCGCTCGCCGAGAGCGTTCAGCGCCAGGAAGCCAATGCTGAACCCGCAGTTTTGTTGGTCAATCCAAAGCTTCGACCATGGTTAGCAGGTCTTGTACGGCACACCATACCGTTACTTAAGGTGCTGGCATATAACGAAATTGCTGAAAGCAAGCGGCTAAAGGTTATCGCAAACATCGGTGGCGAATCAGCCGCTTGATTTGAAAAATCGGAAACAAAATAAAATGCAGTTGAAACGATTTGTAGCCAAAACAACACCGACAGCACTAGATGCTGTCAAGAGTGCATTTGGAACTGATGCGATAATTCTGGCTAATCGAAAAGTCGGAACAGATGTCGAAATTATTGCCACGGGTAAGATTGAAGACAGTGTTTTTGATGGTGTTATGTTCGACGATTCAGATAGTGAAAAGTCCGATATAAAATACGATAGTCATGAAGAGGCATCTATTCCAGATAGAGAGTCTAAATATGGGCCATCCGTAATATCCTCAGAAATTCCCGTTATTGACGAGAGCAACCCAACCAAGTCTAATGAAATAAGAGCTGAAGAACCATCGGAGGGCGCGAATTCAGAATCCTCTGAAGAGGATAGAAGTCAAGATCGCGACATTTCAACTATGACTTCAAACGTTGAAGACATGTTGCAAGCCGCAGTAGACAAAATGAACGGATTTGAAGGCGGAGAGCTAGAGAAAACACTCGACACCATGTTTTCTCGCATTGAACAACGATTTCGTGGTATCGAGATAAATTTATGGGGTAGTTGCCAACCACATCGTCGCGATTTACTTGGGCATCTATTGAGGTTAGGGGTTGGGGCAGAACTTGCGATTCGTCTGGTTGAACGTGTTTCACCCGATTTATCCTCAGATGAATCGCTGCGTGAGACCATGTCTTTGCTTGCCAACTCATTGCCAATAGGCTCGAACGAGCCATTGTCAGAGCCCGGAATTACTATTCTTACAGGATTACCGGGCTCTGGGAAGTCCACTGTCATGATGAAGCTGGCTACCGATTATGTAGCTCGTAACGGTAACTCTTCGATAGTGTTGATATGTGCAGATACTAGTAAAGTAGGCGCGTTTGAGAGTATTCAGGTTTTTGGAAAATTGCTTGGAGTGCCAGTTGTTCAGGCTCATACGTCTGAAGAACTTGAAAACCTTTTGTTGGCATTCAGGCATAAATCTTTGATTCTCGTCGAGCATCCTTTGTCCTCTACATTGGTCAATATCGGTCGGGAGTTGATTACAGAGTCAGGGGTAAATGATTTTTACACAAATTCCAATGACACTGAAACGCCTGGAGGTCTGCCCAATTCAGCAAATTCTATTGAATTGAATGAGCAGAAGTCAGAGTCATCCAAGTATGTAAATGCTATTCGTCGCGTGGCAGTATTGTCTGCATCGAGTCAGAACGCACCTGTGGAGGCGATGGTATCGCGGAAACTGGAGTTTGGTTTTGACTATTGTGTATTAAGCCACCTGGACGAGCAGGCAAAACTGGGAGAATTGTTCAGTACTTTAGTACGTCATCAGCTTCGTGTGACTAGTTGGTCTGATAGTGCTTCACTTCAAAAGCCAATGGAAAAAGCTGATGCGTCAATATTGGTCGCAACAGCTGTAGCTATGAGCAAACGGTTGAAGCACACTGAGGACGATACATGGCTACTTGGTTTGATCCAGCCGTCTGGCGTCACTAATCGATATACCCCAATGCCAAGCTTGTCTGCGTCGTTGGAGATTGAGGCATGAGTCTGAGTATTGGCATTGTAATAGGAATGCTGATTACTTTATTTGCTGTCATTACAATACAGCACTTACGTATACGTATTCTTGTCGAAGCACTGACAACTCTTGGTAAAAGAGTGGGCAAACTGGAAGTAGAGTTGTTTGAAGTAAAGGAATCCAGCGAGCTATTTCTCAAAGAACATGAAGCATTGAAAGCAGAAGTCTCGTGTCGAGATGCATATGCAGCGTCCGACGATGATTATCAGAAAACGATAGATTTTGCGAGAGACAGATTAAGTCTTGAAAAGTTAAGGCAAAAATTTGGTATTTCAAGCTCTTTGTACACTGCCGATCATACAGCTTCGTCTAAAGAAGACAGCATTTCCATGCCTATTGGGAGTGAATCATAAACTATGGATATCGCAACGCTACTTGGCATATTTGGAGGCCTAGGGGTTATCGTAGCTTCCATCTTCATTGGTGGAAGTGTCGGAGTATTTGTCAATATTCCCAGTATAGTCGTGGTGATAGGTGGTACGTTCATGGTCACCTTGTGTCAAATTTCATTAGCGCAATTCCTAGGCTCTTTTAAAGTTGCACTACGTGCTTTCATGCATAAATCAACATCTGCCGAGTCGCTGATTGAAGAAGCTATCGAACTCGCTGATGTGGCTCGTAAAGAGGGTGTACTTGCCTTGGAAGACAAGGAGATAGGCGATCCATTTCTCGATAATGGTGTGCGTCTGTGTATAGATGGGCACTCTCTTGAAATCGTCCAGAAGATGTTGTCAAAAGACATCAATCTGGAGCTGGACCGGCAGAATACTGGCATTAAAATGTTCAAATCAATTGCTGAAGCCGCCCCTGCCATGGGCATGATTGGTACCTTGATTGGTTTGGTACAAATGTTGGCGAATATGGATGATCCTAAATCGATTGGTCCAGCAATGGCGGTTGCATTGCTGACAACGCTTTACGGTGCGGTAATCGCTAACGCCGTGGCCTTGCCACTTGCTGCAAAGCTCCAGGCTATCAGTGCGGCTGAACGCCTTAACAAGTTGCTGATACTCGAGTCAGTAGCTGGCATCCAGGAAGGTACTAATCCTAGAGTTTTGCAGCAATTGCTAACTACCTATTTGCCAGAGAGCAAGCGAGAAGCTGCCATGAATAAAGGCGAGTCGAAATAGTCTGATGCAAGACGATGACGAAGCCTGTGAAGAATGCGAAGCGGGGGCGCCCGCGTGGCTAGCGACGTTTGCTGACTTGATGTCGCTTTTAATGTGCTTCTTTGTTTTGTTGCTGTCGTTTTCAGAGATGGATCTACAAAAATACAAACAAGTTGCAGGGTCCATGAAGTTTGCATTCGGCGTACAAAAGAAAATTAAAGCTGATGATATTCCGAAAGGAACATCAATTATAATGAAGGAGTTTACGCCAGGGAAGCCAGACCCATCCATTGTAAAAAGAATCGAACAATTTACACCCGACGATAGTGATAGGACTGTCCATTCTCCGCTTGAGAAAAAAGAAGAACTTGAAGAACTTATCAACACCATTGAATTTGAATTGTTTGAAGAAATAGAAGCCGAAGTATTTGAGGTTTTAATTTATGAAGACGGTGTCATGCTTCGTGTCAGAGAGCAGGATGCGTTCCCATCAGGAAGTGCTGAGCTGCAGTCTCGATTCTTACCCGTATTGGAAAAGCTGGTAGATATCCTGGATAGTTCTACTGGCCGCATCGTAGTGTCAGGTCACACTGACGACATGCCAATATCTACATCAATATACCCATCCAATTGGGTTCTTTCTTCTGCGAGAGCAGCATCAGTTGTACACTTTTTATCCACTCGAGAGTTAAGCGATCCTGGCCGGATCGAGCTTCGAGCTTTCGCCGATACTCAGCCGATCGTTGAAAATACTTCGCCTGAGAATAGAGCACGTAACAGACGTGTAGAGATAAGTATCAGTCTGTAGTAGCTGGAGCATTCATGAGTTTTCCAAATAACAAAAGAAATTCATTCCGTGTGACTGATCACGTGCATCTTTCAGCTATTCGGCGCAGCGAAGACGACGTCGTTGAGTTAGTTGAAAAATTTGATGATCTTCGGATGCAAGCCTGTCTCAAGACACATTTCAGCCATCAAAAAGAGACCCGCGTCCCTAATCTAAAAGTCATAAAAAGTCGTGATTCTGAGATAGGGGCTTATCTGCAATATCTGGAGAGTCAAATTCATCAGTTGGCCCAATTGATATCTGACAAATCGGTGAAGCAAGATAGAGATCGATTGGAGATGGTCCCGGTAAATCTTTCGGCTGATGGTATGAGATTCTGTTTTGAGGAACCCCTAGAAGTTGGTGAGCATCTGGAATTACTGATCTGGTTGCTTCCGGATGAGCTGACCGTTCTTGCACTCGCTAGAGTTATCAGGATTGAGGAAGAGGAGGGGAAGGTATGGGTATCAGT
Organism: uncultured Granulosicoccaceae bacterium; assembly: GCA_964445655.1. Classification (GTDB taxonomy): domain Bacteria; phylum Pseudomonadota; class Gammaproteobacteria; order Granulosicoccales; family Granulosicoccaceae; genus Granulosicoccus. The sequence goes on from CAYULV010000033.1 coordinate 20,322, forward strand.
AAAATTTGAAACCATCCATGAGGAAGATCGAGAAGCGATCGTTCGTCATGTGGTACGCGTACAGCAACTCGAAATACGGGAGCAGAAAGCCGGGTGACGACTCCCGTTTTAGCTTCAAGTCAGATCAAGCATCTTTAGGGATATTATGCATTGATCGCAAATCAAAAAATTCTGAATTCCGCCAATACCCGGCGATAATATCTGTGTGTAGCGCCAACGGCATTCCCGAAGTATCTCGATCGGTAACCCAGTTGTCAGGTAAACCGTAAAAACTGTGGTTATTGCTTAGCTGGCCATCAGAGTCAACAGACAAGTGAGTTTCACCGGTTGCGATGTTGATAAAAGCTGGTTGAAAGCCCGACCATAATTCAAGCCAATTATTGGAACTTACGTGCATAGTCATTGTTTCAGAATTAGCGATTTAAAGAGCTGGTAGAAATGTAGTTTTTCATGGCAGTTTGACGAGCATTGAAAGTCCTGCGATCGCTAACCGCTTCGCGATATTTATCATTCACGGTTTTTTGCAGATTGGCGTCTCTTTCACGAACGTCAGACTCCAGTATTTTCCTTTCTTCCAAACTTAATGTATTCGATTGGTGATCGGTGCTGCTGTCTGTATTTAAAATAGCCAAACGTTGGGCGTCAAGCTTCTCGACTTCATCCCAGTTATTATTATCTACTGCCTGGCTCATGGACTTGGTTAAAGCCAGTAACGAGAGAACCTCTGAATCTGATAATGGATTGTCAGGCATGAGCTCTCTCCTCGGGGGAGATCATATTCCAGGCATCAAACAGGGTTTCAAGTACCTGATAGGCGGTTTGTAGATGCTCATCTTCACGTGTGGAGTTTGCCTTGATCAACTGCTGGGTAGAATACGTATAAAGATTGTATAAATTTGCAGACAATTCATTAG
>CAYULV010000034.1:0-14362 GCA_964445655.1 uncultured Granulosicoccaceae bacterium
ACGGCCGAGGAAGCAAAAGATCGCCTGGATATGCTGCAAGCAAATGGACCCACAGCGAACGCATTTACATTCAAGCAGGCGTTCGACAAACCCGCTTAGCGAAACAAGCCGCGCAAGATCAGCAAAAAACCACTGATAGCAGCAAGGTAAGACAACAGACTTGGCTGTCCACCGTTGGCAAGCAGAGTTGCGCCAGACCATAGACCCGCCGTGATGAGTATCGCGGCACCGGCGATGACATAGCGCAATGACTTGTCATCGGGTGATCGGTAGTTACCATGTTGTGCCGATAACCGACCGCTCGACGTACCACCGGCAGTCTCAGGCAGTTGAGAATGCAAGACGTCCTTGTTGGCTTTAAGAAAGCCATGTACCAACATCGGCATTTCCGGCATCGCATTCAAAATGGCTGGCGCTTCAGCAATGAATTTTTTAGCTATTGCAGACGGGCTGTTACGTTTGGCAACCCATGCAGTGAGAAAAGGTTTACCGGTGGCCCAAAGATCAAGCTCGGGGTAAAGCTGGCGACCGAGGCCTTCGATATTCAATAGCGTCTTTTGCAGCAATACCAGTTGTGGCTGGACTTCCATCTCGAACCGACGCGCCACATGAAAGAGTTGCAGCAATACCGCGCCGAACGAAATCTCAGCAAGTGGCTTTTCGAAAATCGGTTCGCAAACAGCACGCACGCCAGCTTCAAGTTCACTGACGCGGGTACTACGCGGCACCCACCCAGAATCGATATGCAGCTGTGCAACACGTCGGTAGTCTCTCTGGAAAAAAGCCAAGAGGTTTTCACCAATGTAGCGTTGGTCTTCATCGGTCAGAGAGCCGACAATGCCAAAGTCGACAGCGATGTACTGCGGGTGATCCTTATGCTCCGGCGAGACAAAGATATTTCCCGGGTGCATGTCCGCGTGAAAGAAATTATGGTCAAACACCTGCCGATAGAAAATCTCGACACCGTGTTCAGCCAGTTTTTGCATATCCATACCGATACGTCGCATCTCATCCACATCACGAATGGATATGCCACTGATACGCTCCTGCACGAGTACATTGCTACGCGTGTAATCCCAGTAGATCTCCGGGACATATAGCTTTTTCGAATCTTTGAAATTATTACGCAATACAACTGCGTTGGTCGCTTCGGCAACCAGATCCAGCTCATCGGAAATGGTTCTGTCATATTCAGCGACAACTTCACGCGGACGCAGACGTTTGCCATCGCGAAGAATGAAACCGGCAAGATCAGCCAGCACATACATAAGGCTGACATCACGTTTAATGACACTGGCGATTCCCGGCCTCAACACCTTGACGATGGCTTCAGCGCCATCCTCGAGAATCACGCCATGTACTTGTGCAACAGAGGCTGATGCGATGGGCGTGTGCTCAAACTCCTTGAACAACGTGTCGATAGATGCGTCCAGTGCAGTTTCGATTTCCCGTACTGCATCACTACTGGGAAATGGTGCAACCTGGTCCTGCAACTTTGCCAGCTCGTCGCCCACATCGTCAGGCAACAAATCGCGACGTGTAGATAGTACCTGGCCGAGTTTGACGAATACCGGGCCAAGCTCCTCAAGTGCATAACGAATGCGTTGTCCACGCGGGAGCTTACGCGTATCCGTATTAAGCCAGCGAGTTGGCGATAACAAAAACACATGACGCAAAGCCGAAGCACGGGTGCCAGACAGGAAGAGCTCTTCGAGTCCGTACTTAACGAAGACTCTTTCTATCTTGATAAAACGAGCGATGCGTCCGATCACGGATGGGTCGCCTTGTCGGCGTCGGACTTCTCCAACTGTTTTAAGCGCGCTTCCAACCGGTCGACACTTGATTGGATATCATCAACTGAATCGGCAAAATGCCTGAGCATGTTTGCTGGCGCTACAAATTCGACTTCCTCTTCAAGATACTCGCGCGTGTTCGCTTTCATACTGTGGGAAGTACGCTCAAACCAACTGGCGAACTTCCGCGATGCGACACCAAGTTGATGCGCTACGGTATCGCCAACCAACGGAGATATCTGTTCTTCCCAGTCGATATCGAGCGAACTTGCCATGCCCTTGAGCGTATTGCCTGTCGCGATATCACCTTCGATACTGGCTTCTCCACGGTGAATTGCATCGTTGTTTCGCATCAGTGATTGCAGGCTCGACAAGGAACCCCTTATGGTGGTGTCGACATCACCATCGTAATGCCCGGACACATAAACATGCCGATCAGTGATCGAAAACGTCACAAGCGCTGGAATGGGAGACGTTATATTGAGCTGCACAACCTTGCCGTTCACATCATCCAGGCGAGCGCGTGTCTCTTCATCGAGTTTCAACGCTCGATTGATAAGATGCTCCAGCGCGACAGTAATGGGCAAAGGTAAGGACATGATGAATGATGTGTACCGAATAGCTTCGGTTCAGATCTTGAATCCCTTGTGCAAGGCAACAACACCACCTGTCAGATTGTGATAGCTCGTCTTTTCAAATCCGGCCTGTTGCATCATGCCTTCAAGCGTATCCTGATCCGGGTGCATACGAATGGACTCGGCCAGATAGCGATAACTGTCCGCATCATTCGCGACCAGCTTACCCATCATGGGTAATGCGGTGAACGAGTAAGCATCATAGGCACGGCTCAGTAGTGGCAGTACCGGTTTGGAAAATTCCAGTATCAATAATCGGCCACCGGGTTTCAGTACGCGATACATCGAGGCTATGGCCTTGTCCTTGTCAGTCACATTACGCAGACCAAAGGCTATGGTGATGCAATCAAAGGTATTGTCAGCAAACGGCAAGACTTCAGCATTCGCCTGCGCGTAATCAAGATTACCCACAATGCCGTCATCCATCAGTCGTGCGCGACCCGTAGTCAGCATCGCTGCATTGATGTCAGCGAGTACCACAAAGCCATCCTTGCCGACACGCTTTGAAAACTTTGATGCCAGATCTCCGGTACCGCCGGCAATATCGAGTACGTAGTGACCGGCTCGAACCGCCGATTGCTCGATGGTGAAACGCTTCCACACCCGATGCACGCCGAAGGACATCAGATCGTTCATCACATCATATTTTGATGCAACCGAATCGAATACCTGTCCAACCATACCGGCCTTGGATTTGGCATCAACGGTTTGATAGCCAAAGTGCGTTTTTTCGTCGTTGGTTTCGGTCATCACGTCTTGATCTCGTTCAGCTCTGACTTCGGCGACTGTGGCCTGCTGCATCCAGAGCAGCCAGATAATCCGCCCATTTCTGCTCGTATTGCTTACCCAGTGCGTAGAGGTAATCCCAGGTAAAGAGGCCTGAATTATGGCCATCGTCAAAATGGATTTTTACCGCGTAATTACCACTGGGTTCCAGTTGATCGATGCCAACATCTTCCTTGCCCACCTGCAGTACTTCCTGACCGGGTCCATGACCCTGAACTTCAGCCGAGGGTGAATGCACCCGCAGATACTCACAGGATAGATTGCAGTTGAAGCCATCATCAAAGCTGACTTCAAGAACTCGGCTCTTCTGATGCAGCTTGATATCGGTGGGTCTGGGCATGGCTCTTTATACGTCCTAAAGGATGTAACGGCTCAGATCAACGTCCTGAACCAGGTTGCCGAGATGATCATCGACATAGTCTGCATTGACGGAAACCGTTGTGCCGCTATTGTCCGCCGCTTCAAAAGATGCTGTTTCCAACAATCGCTCCATAACGGTATGCAAGCGTCGCGCGCCGATGTTCTCGGTACTTTCATTGACCTGCCAGGCCACCTCGGCAATACGCTTGATGCCATCGTCGGTAAATTGGAGGGCAACATCTTCGGTGCCGAGAAGCGCAGTTGATTGTTCTGTCAGGGATGCATCGGGCTCCACCAGAATGCGCTCGAAATCCCGCGTACTCAGTGCTTCAAGCTCAACCCGAATGGGCAGGCGACCCTGAAGTTCAGGAATAAGATCCGATGGCTTGGAAAGATGAAAGGCACCACTGGCGATAAAGAGGATGTGATCTGTCTTGACCATGCCGAACTTGGTTGACACGGTACAGCCTTCAACCAATGGCAGTAGATCCCGCTGAACACCCTCACGGGAAACATCAGCACCTTGACGCCCTTCACTGCCACGCGCCACCTTGTCTATTTCATCGATGAACACAATGCCGCTTTGTTCAACAGTTTCCAATACCTTGGTTTTCAGATCTTCATCGTTGATCAGTTTCAGGGCTTCCTCATCGATCAGATGCTTCATGGCATCCTTGACGCGCATCTTGCGCTGCTTGGTTTTGCCACCGCCGAGATTCTGAAACATGCCCTGCAGCTGCTGGGACATCTCTTCCATACCGGGGGGCGCCATGATTTCCACACCGGCAGCTTGCACGCTGATATCGATTTCGATTTCCTTGTCGTCAAGATCACCTTCACGCAATTTCTTGCGAAATTTCTGGCGGGTGCCGCTTTCCTCGGTTTCAACCACATTAAAGCCAACGCCTTTGGCCGGTGGTAACAGTACGTCGAGAATACGTTCCTCAGCAGCATCTTCAGCGCGGTTACGTACCCGTTGCATTTCACGTTCACGGGTTTCTTTCAGAGCAACATCAGCGAGATCTCGCACGATGGATTCAACGTCACGCCCGACATAACCGACTTCGGTGAACTTGGTTGCTTCTACCTTGATAAAAGGTGCATTGGCCAGACGTGCAAGGCGACGGGCTATCTCGGTTTTACCGACGCCGGTCGGGCCGATCATCAATATGTTCTTTGGCGTAATCTCGTTACGCAAGCTTTCGTCAACCTGCTGGCGGCGCCAGCGATTGCGCAAGGCAATGGCCACGGCACGTTTGGCATGTTGTTGTCCGATGATGTGCTTGTCGAGCTCTTGCACAATTTCACGCGGCGTCATTTGGGACATGATATTCACGACGATTGATCGAACGTTAACGATTCGATCGTTAAGTTGTTGTTTGTGTAGATGCAGATATTTGCGGCTGTTTCAAGGCTGTAGCGAACAATGTCGTCAGCCCCAAGTTCGGTGTGATCGAGTAATGCCCGCGCGGCAGACTTGGCAAAATCACCCCCGGAGCCTATTGCAATCAGCCCGCCTTCTGGTTCGATAACATCACCATTTCCGGTTATGACAAGAGATGCGGTGTGATCAGCCACCGCCAACAAGGCTTCAAGGCGTCGCAACATTCGATCGGTACGCCAATCCTTTGCCAGTTCGACTGCTGCCCGAGTCAGCTGGCCACCATGTGCTTCGAGTTTTGCCTCAAAGCGTTCAAACAAGGTAAACGCATCGGCAGTACCGCCCGCAAATCCGGCTATGACTTGGTCCTTGTAAAGACGGCGCACCTTGCGCGCATTGCCTTTCATGACAACATTACCCATGCTGACCTGACCATCGCCCCCAATCACGACCTGATTGCCACGTCGGACCGAGCAAATCGTGGTTCCGCGGAACTGTTCCACAAAAATATCCCCTGCCACATTCATTTGGTTACATCACAGGGTGAAGTGTACCTTCTGGACGGTCATCGGGTGCCATGATTCGGCGGCACAATGCTATGTTAGCCTCATCACCATGTCCTTGACCGTACCGCAGAGAACCGTTGCCGATACTGGCAGTTTCCCCGTTGACCCAACGGGCGTTGCCGAGTGGCTGAATGGCCTGCAAGGCCTGAGCTCCAGCTCTGATGCTCGGGAAGTCTATCGCGGCCTGAAACACAGTAATCGACTGCATAACGATATCGACAGACGTCGTGCCGTATTGTCTTGTTTTATTCCGGTTTTACGCGAGCTGCATCAACATCTGTCCGAGTTGACTAACGCACAACCCTTGCCGCTGACGCGCGAATTTATGCGTAGTGCAAAGCTTCGTGATTCCTTGCTGCGAGAAGAAGTATTCGCGTTCAAACTACTGTTGAACGACAGCGAAGCACCGGCGGCAGCTGATGCCCGCCGAGGCATGCGAGCGCTGGCCCGTCAGGCTGAATCCATGATCCATGGATATCGGGAATTACCGCGTGGCATTCTGCTGGATGCACATCAGCTCTATCAATTGGCTGAAGAGCACGATCTGGTTGAGGAAGTCGCAAAGATCGATAAGGCGTTAATGACAAGCCATGACCTCCATGGGAAACAAGAGTCGAGTATTCCCGAGACGCTGGCCGATCATTATCGCTACATATTGCTTCTCTACCTGGCGGACCTGAGACAACAGCGGGTCCGGCAATTGCCATTGCTACTGACGTTTCTACGCGAATGTTCTCGCAAGATAACTATAGAAAAACTGCCTGCTGACACAGCCGATACGCTGCGATACGCAGTAGATCTTGCGCATGCCACATCGCCAGAGCCGGCCCCAAGTTTACTGCCTAGTGATAACCGTTCTCGACGCTACTTCAGCTTGGCCCCAGCTGTTGCTCATATTGAATCACGCTTAAAAAGCCTGCAGGCCGGACCAGGCGGTTTGCTAGGCTCGGACACGCTTGAACGACAATCGCTGCTGCGCCTGCATCTGGCAATGAACCGTTCCCGACGTCGTAGATCTGCCAGAACTATTTGCCACGACGCCACACGTATCAGCTTCGGACACAAGGAAATAGCCAATGCCTTGATGCTCGACACAACACCAGATGAGGATACGGTCGGTCACGATAACGCCAGCGAGTGGACCATCATGAACCGCTCGACACAGGGCTGCCTGATCACACATCCAAATTGCCGCGCCGGACTTGTGCAGGTGGGCGATATCGCCCGGATTGGGGAAACGACAATTGGCACAGTGCGATGGGTGCACGCTCGAGGCGAGAATGCTCTTGATGCTGGCATTGAGTACCTCGCCCGAAAGGTCCTGCCGGTGAACATAACCCGACTCGATGCCGAAAACGATGTAGCCGAAAAAGCGATGATCATTGCCTGCAAGGTTGAAAAGCAGGTCATGCAGACAATTTTGCTTCCCGCGTATTTGTATCAGGTTGGCGACCGACTGCTTGCAGCACAGGATGACAAGCGTCGAAAGTTTTTGTTAAAACGATGTTTACAGGCAAATGGGCTTTTCAGCCATTTCACATTAGCAGACGTTTGAACGGAAGTCTGGGCTTAAGCTGCAGAAGGAACTAATTCCTTGATGCCCAGTCTACTGCCGAACGTCATTATCAGAATAAACTCTTAAAATGAACGGTACGTCAGCAAGCGACACTTGTACTCCAACTCAAAAACCAAAACAGCAGAAAACAGTAAAGTCGCCTCAGGATAGCGCAGCAAAGTCGATCGTGACTAAAACCACATTGCTGCACGGGAACGATCCAGAATCCAAGCGCGAAGAAATACTCCACTATTTTCATCAGAGCTTTTCACTTTATGAAAGCTTGTTTGAATGTCTGGCTAACGACGATTCGTACTATCAGCGTGCAAGCCCGCTGCGTCACCCACTGATTTTTTATTACGGTCATACAGCCGTTTTTTTTATCAACAAACTCAATGTCGCCAATCTGATTGACCAGCGTATTGATCCGATGCTGGAATCTTCGCTAGCCATCGGTGTTGATGAAATGTCATGGGATGATCTGAACGACAAAAGCTACGACTGGCCAACACCGGCTGCGGTCAAGGACTATCGAGACAAGACCCGTGAACTGGTCGACAACTTCATCCGCACCTGCGATATAAGCCTGCCAATACAATGGAACGACCCGCTATGGATCGTGATGATGGGCATCGAACACGAGCGCATCCACCTGGAAACCTCTTCAGTATTGATACGCGAATTGCCATTGCATTGTGTAACGCCGCATACCTTATGGGGAAATATTTGCGACGTAACGGCTGAAGCACCAGACAATGAACTGCTGCCTGTCGAAGGTGGCGCGGTTGTTATTGGCAAATCAAAAGATGATCCTCTGTACGGTTGGGATTTGGAGTACGGCAAGCAAGCCCATCAGGTAGCCGACTTCAAAGCCAGCAAATACCTGGTCAGCAATGCGGAGTTCAAGCAATTCATGGACGCCGAGGGCTACAGCACTCGCCGCTACTGGACGGAAGAAGGTTGGGGCTGGGTGCAATACCGTAAAGCGACCATGCCGGTTTTCTGGAAACTCGAGGGTGATCAGTACAAGTACCGAACCATGCTTGAAGAAATCGACATGCCATGGGACTGGCCTGCCGACCTGACTTACCTTGAATCTAAAGCGTTTTGCGAATGGAAATCAGAAGTCACCGGTAAATCCATACGCCTTCCATCAGAAGCCGAGTGGTATCGCTTGAGAGCACTGGTGGACACAGATCAACCCTTTTGGAACAACGCGCCCGGTAATATCAATCTTGAGTACGAGATGTCTTCCTGCCCGGTTAACCGGCATGAATGCAAAGAAGGATTTTTCGATATTATCGGTAATGTATGGCAATGGACCGAATCGCCTGTCGATGCGTTGGCAGGCTATGAAGTGCATCCCGCTTATGATGACTTCTCTACACCCACATTTGATGGCAAACACAATTTGATCAAGGGCGGCTGCTGGATATCCACCGGCAACTACGCCATCAAAGATGCACGCTATGCCTTCAGACGCCATTTCTATCAACACTCCGGCATGCGCTACATTGAAGCCGAGCCACTACCCGAGATAAAGATGAACCTTTACGAAATGGACGATATGGTGTCGCAGTACATCGAGTTTCACTACGGCGACGAGTACTTCAATGTGCCGAACTTCCCGGTTGCCTGTATCGAACACTGCATGAAGGCAGCAAAAGGATTGGCGACAAGCAAAGCACTGGATCTCGGTTGTGCAACCGGTCGATCAAGCTTTGAACTGGCCAAACACTATGACCACGTTGACGCTCTGGATTTTTCTGCACGCCTTATTCAAGCGCCCACCGAGCTACAAAGCTCAGGCTTGCAACGTTACGCCATTCAAGACGAAGGCGACATTGTTTCTTTCAAGGAAATTTCACTGGCACAGTTTGGTTATGAAGCCATCAAGGACAAGGTGAATTTCATGCAAGGGGATGCCTGCAACCTGCCCGAGAAATTCAGTGGCTACGATATGGTCTTTGCCGGCAATCTGATTGATCGACTCTATGATCCACAACAGTTTCTGGAGCTGATCAAAGGCCGAATAAATCCCGGTGGCTTATTGGTTATCACGTCACCCTATACCTGGCTTGAATCATTCACCGAAAAAGACAAATGGTTAGGCGGCTTCAAGGCAGACACCGGTGAAAACTTCACCACCCTCGAAGGTATTCAGCAAGCGCTTCAGCCTGAATTCGAGCAACACCAAGCGCCAATAGATGTTCCGTTTGTCATCAGAGAAACCCGGCGCAAGCATCAACATACAGTGGCTGAGCTTTCGGTTTGGCGTAAATTGGGTTAGGAGGGTCTAACGACCGTTTCAATAGCAGAATCCATTTACGTCAAATTTGAATCGGCTGCGTGATTTCGATAGTGCGTTGGGGTCTGCCCAACGCACTTTTTAAAGGTGCGGGTAAATGCCATGTCAGACTCATAACCTACTCGACTAGCTACCTCGCCCAGTGGCAGCGCAGTCTCTGCAAGCAACTGACAAGCTTGTCGGATACGCAACGCAGTCAAGTAATTAAACATGGATTGCCCCACAAGCGCTTTGAAACGCTTGGCGAACGCGGCGCGTGACAAGCCGACATCACCGGCCAGCATTTCAAGTGACCAAGGTTTATCCGGATGCTGATGCAACTTCTGTAATGCCTTGCCAATAAAATTATCGTCCAGCGCTTTTATAAACCCGACTTGCTTGTCACGTCCGAAGCTCATTCGGATCAGTTCAACGATCAGAACCTCAGTCAGTCGAGTAACCACAATTTCAGTTCCCGGTCGCGCAGACAGATACTCATAGCTTAACTGGTCCAAGATACCCCGTAACAAAGCCATCGACTGCAGCTGATAATCGCGCATGATAATGAGTTCAGGAAAAAGATCGTCAAGCGGCGTACCACCAGTATCGTCAAGCGAACAATAACCGCACAGCAATAAGGTCTCAGCCGCTGATGCTTCGGATTCTGGTGACACCGGTTCGCTGACCAGGTAGTGCTCCTTTCCAGGTGCTATGAACACAAAATCGCCGGGGCCGAGATGTTCCTGCGTATCGCCGACCTTGAGCCTACAGCCGCCGCGCCGAATTTGATGAAAGCTGGCCACGGCCTGCCCCGAATAGTGTTTCTCCCATGGCGGCTCAAGTTGATCACAGAAATACACCGTCCCCTTGAGACGCAAACCGCGTAGGACATCACTTAAGATATCCGAGGTTGGTATGTTCGAACCCATCAACGGCTCCGGATTTTTCTATTTTGTAGACGATCAGTATATCAATTAAAGACGATCAGGCACTGATCGAATATATTTTTCGCCATATAGTACTTGCCACTGCGTCGCAACACTGTCACACCAAGTCGCGGTGATCTGTACCTGACCTGTAAAGCTAAACCCGAATCCGCCTGATCAAACCGTGGATATTTGAAAAAGGCAATTTTGGGCTAACCAACATTTAAATGATTACAAGGATTCTTATGAAAACGTTTATCGCTCGCTTCAAAACACCGGTCGTTCTGGCCTTGGCCCTGTTCGCCAGCCTGGCTTATTTTGGCGCCTCTTACGCGGACGATTCGGCCATCTCTTCCGGCGAATTTACCGGCATGAACGATCATATAGTTAGCGGAAAAGTTAGCATCGTGAAGACAGACGCTGGCTACGAGATCGTGATGGCCGATAATTTTCTGTTTGATGGGGCGCCTGATCCGAAAGTAGCCTTGGGCAAAGACGGCGCATACGATCCTGCAACGCAAATCGAGGCGCTTAAGTCCGATTCTGGCGCACAACGCTACATCGTGCCTGCGTCTGTCGATATAACGCAATTTAATGAAGTGCACATTTGGTGTGAAAAGTTCTCAGTTGGCTTGGCAATAGCACCGTTGAATTAATTAAGACGACAACCAGGGCATCAATCGCGGTGCCCTGGTTGCGAGGCTTATGCTGCAGCAAGGCTAGAGCAAAGCCGCCAAAGCCATTTTTAAACTGGCTCGTACAAACTGAAGGCCGTATCCCCGAACCGTCTGATGGGTGAGGTGATGGAAGATTTTTGAAAATCAACAGCTTAACGAATGGTGTACCTCCCTCTTGTTAACGCAACAAATCCATGATTACACTGTCTATAAGGCGCTACCAGCCTTGGTGCGCTTGCACCATAACTTAACGGCAATCAGGAATCTCACATCGATAGCGGAGAATTTATTATCCGAAGAAAATACTCCATGATCCATCGAGCAATACTCGGCGCCGCAATCCTACTATCAATCACGGTCACTTTCCTCTGGATCACAGATGGCAGCGATGGTGTTCGCACGACACTTAAAGCAGACGACTTAATCGTCGTCCAGGCTGGCGCGAAAATTTATCAGACACAGTGTGCTTCATGTCATGGACCTAACCTTGAAGGTCAACCTGACTGGCGGACACGCGACGTCAATGGACTCTTGCCTGCGCCACCGCATGATGCTACAGGCCATACCTGGCATCATGCCGACGATCTACTCTTTGAAATCACCAAATTCGGCCCCGGCGTAGTTATCAATGACAACAGTTATAAAACAACAATGCCTGCTTACAGGAATATTTTGAGCGATGAAGAAATTGTTGCAGTTCTCTCGTTTATCAAAAACACTTGGCCAGAAGAACAACGCTCATGGCAAGAAAAAGTAAATGGAACACAGCCGGATTAAATTAAGGCGAGCTTTAAAAAATCATAACTCATCGACAAACTCCTTAAACAACGAAAGATAAAAACGCTGTAATCTATCAACCAATAATTACATTTTCTGACGAAGCGTTCATGCTCGCGATAGCACTGATCTGACTATTTGAACGCCCCTATCCGTAAGATTGTCGCTGTAGTCTAATGCGAGCTTCCTATCGCCATTTGATAGTGATGGGCTTGGTGATGCGAATCGAGCGACATAAAACCATAGAAACCCAAGGCATTAAGTCGGTTTAACGCGGCGGCGTCTTCGACAGTGATCGTGAGCGTTGCGCCATGGTCATTAAGTTCAGCTTCGATATTCCAGCCGCGCGATTGCTCAATGAAACGAGAGTGCACGGGTGCCATCCGATGGATCGATGGAATCGAATTTTCCGAGCCCCGAATTTCATAGCGAATCTGGGTATCGCTCAAGATGGATTTCGTCGCTTCAGTATCAAGTATCAGGTGATTCATGTCCAGCAGATGTATCCGTAAGCTATCGAGATCAACAGTGCCCCAATCGGTATTTGGGTCTTGTTCCAACATTGCTACCATTTCGATCAATGCTGCAAAAGTCCCCTGCCCACCTTCCAGCGGCAGTCCACTATTATTGGTCACAACGCTGTGGGACATGCCGGGCGTATGCCCGCTTTGTTTATCAGCTGCCCACAAGGAGAGCGATACAGCCACTATCAAAACACTACCCAATGTTATCAATCGATGTGACATAACAGATTTATCCGACCTATTTGCCAGTGCATTATGTATTTTCCAATTGCGTCCGAATATGATTTGAATCATGACTATCGAAAAGCTACCACCACCACTCGACATGTTGGACAAAAGCGACCGGTCGCGTCGAAAGTTACAGTACGAGGAAACTCTCTTTGTTCAAGATAGCTCTACCGCTGGATTGTTCTTTCTGGTTTCAGGAACGATAGATCTCAAACGAACGACAAATGCCGGTCACAGCGTTATGATTCATCGGGCCCGTTCAGGAGACACATTCGCAGAGGCCTCGTTATTCTCCGACACTTATCACTGTACAGCCACCGCTGTGAGTGAAACGATAGTTATTGAGTGCAAACGAGCAGCGATATCGCGGTTACTGGATACAAACATCAAGTTTGCGCGATCAATGGCGGCCCGGTTTGCTACCCAGATTCAGGAGACCCGACGACGAGTAGAGCTATTATCAATCCGTTCTGCAAATGAACGCATCCTTGCAGCACTTAATGACGGTTTATTGGTCGAGGACATCACGACGTTTGCTGAAGTCGTTGGTCTCGCTCCAGAGACCGTCTATCGCTCTTTGGCGCAGTTGAGCCAGAGAGGTCAGATTCTAAAGACAGCACGAGGGCAATATCAGATATCTGCCGAAAGTCCGCTTTGACCCATTCAAGCACCTTCCTCAGGCAACTGAGACCGCTTGGCACGCGGATGTGACTCGTCATACACCTGTGCAAGATGTTGAAAGTCCAGATGGGTATAAATCTGTGTTGTGCTGATATCTGAATGCCCCAGAAGCTCTTGCACAGCGCGCAGGTCTCCACTGCTTTCAAGCAAATGACTGGCAAAGGAATGTCTCAACATATGCGGATAACAGTCGCGGTTGAGGCCTTGTGACTCGGCGAGCTTCTTGAGTCGCATCTGTACGGTACGTGGGGCGATACGTTTGCCGCGTGAACTCAGGAAAACGGCTCGCTCATCGGCACCTGGCATGCTGCGACGATAGCCCAGCCATTTGTTGATCGCTTCAATTGCATGTTCGCCGACCGGTAAATCTCGTGTCTTGCCACCTTTACCGGTGACGCGGACCTGACCAACACTCAAATCAAGATCCGCAAGATCGATACTGACAAGCTCCGCCAGGCGCAAGCCGGATGAATACATCAGCTCGAACATAGCCAGATCACGACAGATCATCGGATCGTTCAGGTTCTGCGACAGCAGACGACTGACTTCATCAGGATCAAGGGTTGCCGGCAAGGCTTTCTTGTCCTTGGGTGCAAGGATGTCGACGGCGGGATTTACCTCTGCGCGTCCGAGCCCTATCAGAAAATTGTACAGTCCACGCAATGCCGATAATCGACGCGCAAGGCTTCGACCTGCAATACCTTCACGATGCTGTTCAGCGATAATGGCGCGAACGTCGCTGCCTGTCAGATCCTTCCAATTCTCGATCTGTCGCTCAGCAGCTGATTTTGCGACCGCTTTTAGATCTCGAGCATAGTTGCTGACGGTATGCGGTGAGCAGCGCCTGGCAACCCGCAGGTCCTCCAGGTAATCGTTGATAGCAGGTTCGAAGGCAGTCATCAGACAATCAACTCCAGAGTATGTAAACGCCTGCTGAGCATGTCGCCTAACTGGTTCAGAAACATCACTCCCTTGCCAGAGGCAAAACGCGACTCATCACGGCTGCTGAGCATCACGACACCCAATTCACGCTCGTGATACAGAGGCATGATGGCGGCTGATGCAATGTTGGCGTGATTCTTCCCCACCAATAAATCCAGATGTTCGGCGCTGGGTAATCCGCACAATGCTTCGCGCTTTTCAAACAGGTCTTTGAATACGTCGAGTTGCTTGTCACCCGCAACCA
>CAYULV010000034.1:14462-18872 GCA_964445655.1 uncultured Granulosicoccaceae bacterium
TCGCGCTTTTCAAACAGGTCTTTGAATACGTCGAGTTGCTTGTCACCCGCAACCATCAGGGTGTGATTACTGGTCGCTTTGACACTATCTTTGGCTTTGCGCGCAGCAGTTGTTTTCGCGGCAGTTGATTTTCCAGCAGCGGTTTTTTTCTTTGCGGCCGTTTTCTTTTTTGCCCGCGTTTTCGCAGCCTTCTGGCCGATAACCAGAAAATGTACTTCATCGGCATTGAAATTTGCTTTCAGGCTCTCGCGAGTCAGAGCAGCAATATCTTCGATGTTCTTGGCTGAGATGACATCCTGAATCAACACATGCAGGCGCTGATTGAGTTGCTCGTTATCTCGGGCGACATCGATAAGGTCGCGCAGACTGTGTTCCAGAGTACTGCATTTGTTTCGCAGGACACTGACCTGTTTCTCGATCAGTGAGACGGCTTTTCCCGAAGGGTGTGGTATGTGAAGCCTGGGCAAAACATCCTGATTGGTAACAAAGAACTCGGGGTTCTGCATCAGGTATCGAAGCACTGCAGCGTCACCAATCTGATTAGCATGGGTGTCGCAGGCGTCATTTATTTCGGGTTGCATCTTTCTACATTCTCGTGTGTCCCTCAAAGACTGTAGAACATGGGCCCGTCATTTCAATTGAAGCTTTAGTAGATGGCCAGACTATCTGCAGATCCCCACCGGACAAGGTCACAGTGGCCTGTTTGTCAAGTAAACCTTGTGTATGCGCTATGGCGACCGCCGCACAGGCGCCGGTGCCACAGGCTAATGTCTCGCCTACACCTCGTTCAAATACCCTGAGGCTGATATGCGAATCATTGTGTCTTTGCATGAAACCGACATTGACGCGATTCGGGAAACGTTCATGCGTTTCAATCAACGAGCCAATTCCCGGCACATCGGTGGATGCCAGATCTTCTACCTCGATAAGCACATGAGGATTACCAATCGATGCCGTACCGACTTTGAAAACGGTGCCATTCACATCCAGATCGTAGAACGGTGCTTGCTGCTCGGCGATGAATGGCACATCCTTTGGTGCAAACGCGGGTACTCCCATGCTGACAGTCACCTGCCCGTCGGCTTCAGGGATTAGCGTGATGACACCGTTCGCTGTATTGACCTTGATCGCATCTGACTGCGTCAGTCCGCGGTCTATGACAAACCGGGCAAAACAGCGGGCCCCGTTACCGCAGTGTTCGACCTCGCCACCATCAGCATTGTAAATACGGTAATCAAACTCGGCATCGTCAACCGAAGCTGTTTCAACAATCAGGAGTTGATCAAAGCCAACACCGGTACGACGATTGGCAAGATGCCTTATCTCTTCACGGCTCAGTTTTATTTCACCCGCAAGGTTGTCAATGACGATGAAGTCATTGCCAAGTCCATGCATTTTGGTGAAAGGAAATGCGTTCATCAGTCAGGTAATACCGCTTCGCTGGCAAAGAGTTCTTCAATGGTTTCACGTTGTCTGACGACGTGCGCTTGTTCGCCATCAACCATGATCTCAGCCGCGCGTGCGCGCGTGTTGTAGTTGGAACTCATGACGAACGCATAGGCACCGCTTTGACGAACAGCCAGCAGATCACCCTCATCAATAGCCAGTGCACGTGACTTGCCAAGAAAGTCAGCCGACTCACATACTGGCCCGACAACATCATAGGTCGTCTGCGGTATATCTCGCGTTTCGACTGCCTCTATAGCTTGCCAGGCACTGTAAAGAGCGGGTCTTATCAGATCGTTCATAGCGGCATCAACAATGGCAAAATGCCGATCCTCATTAGTCTTCAGATATTCCACACGGGTCAGCAACACACCAGCAGGTCCAGCGATATAGCGGCCAGGTTCAACCAGTATTTCGATATCCCGATCGCCGATTGCCTCGACGACGACGGCTGCCCAGTCCGGGATACTTAATGAATCCGGGTTGTCGTATTGAATACCTTGCCCACCGCCAACATCAAAATGAGATATGCGAATACCCTTGCTGGCAAGCGTATCTACCACTTCAATGACTTTTCGGTAAGCATCACGATACGGTTCGATATCGGTAAGCTGTGAACCGATATGACAATCAATGCCCTGAATATCTATGGACGATAGCTCAGCGGCTCGTTCATACACAGCAATGGCATCCTCGGTACCGATACCAAATTTATTTTCTTTCAAACCGGTTGATATATACGGATGCGTGCCCGCATCCACATCCGGATTTATCCGCAGTGACACAGGTGCAACAACACCTGCCTCTGCGGCGATTTTTGCCAATCGTTCAAGTTCGGCAGCAGACTCGATGTTGAAGCAACGAATACCGACGGTCAGCGCTTCACGGATTTCATCATGGGTCTTGCCAACACCCGAGAAAACAATACGGTCTGCCGTCGCACCGGCTGCCAGAACTCGCTTGAGTTCGCCACTGGAGACGATGTCAAAGCCTGAGCCCAAACGCGCCAGCAAGTTGATCACGGAAAGGTTCGAATTGGCTTTGACGGCATAACAGATCAGATGCTTGTGATCTGCCAAGGCATCACTGAATTCCTGATACGCGGATTCGATAGCACTTCGGCTATAAACATACAAAGGTGTACCGTATTGCTCAGCTAATGAACTGAGCGGCATCCCCTCGGCCATCAAGGAGCCGTTGTGGCGCGGAAAATAACTCATCGCTCAACTCTCGTCGTTTTTCTTCTTGTTTTCAGTCGGGTCGTCAATCAGGTCTTCGATCGAGTCTTCATTCAGCTGCTCGCTTAAGTCGTCTTCCTGATCAATGACTTCCTGATCAATCGCTTCTTGATCAATGGATTCTATGGCTTCATCGATCGACTCGAGTTGTTCGTCGGTGATCTCCGTGGGCACCAAAAACAGATCGCCCTTGTTGCCACAGCTGGCCAACAGCAGTAGCGCCAATCCAATACTGATAATTTGCCACGGCAGCATGCGGGATACTCGCACCTGATCTCACGTTCGGGGTATCGAGTATACTCGGACCGGCACATCACCACAGACACACCCCTCCCCCATGACCGAAAAACTCCTCGACTGCGTCGAAATTACGACCGGTACGCCTGCTGAATACACCGTAATCTGGCTACATGGACTCGGCGCCAGTGGTCATGATTTTGAACCCGTGGTGCCCGCACTCGAATTGCTCCATCGCCCGGGCGTACGGTTCCTTTTCCCGCATGCACCCGTGAGGCCCATCACAATCAACGGTGGCGCCGCGATGCGTGGCTGGTACGACATCATGAATATGGATATCGGTGATCGTGGACAAGACCAGGCCGGTATAACGGAGTCTGCTGATGCGATTGATGCACTGATTGCCCATGAAGCAAGCCGCGGAGTGCCCTCCAGCCGAATCATACTGGCGGGTTTTTCTCAGGGTGGGGCCATTGCGCTGTATGCAGGTCTGCGCAATGCCGAGCCACTGGCAGGCATTCTCGCCTTGTCGACCTACTTTCCGCTGCAGGAAGAGGTATTACCGACGCTCGATGAATCGCGTAAGACGCTGCCTGTGTTCATGGCTCATGGACAACAGGACAATGTCATCAACATCGCCTATGCCGAGCAATCACGCGATGTCATGAAGGCAAACGGTATTGATGTTGAGTGGCACGACTATGCTATCGAGCATAGTGTCAGTGCCGACGAAGTGGTCGACATCTCGACATGGCTGAAACGCCAGTTCGGCATGTAGGGCATCTCCCTTGGTGCAGCCAAATTAACAAGGGCTACACGAATTAACTTACACCACAGGCGCTTAACTTCGTCGTTTACGCGCCCGCTTGATCGCCTCAATGACAGTATCAGGTGCGGTGCCACCAATATGTGAACGACTGGCGACAGAACCTTCGAGTGTTAGCACCGCAAATACATCATCGTCGATATCGGTGCTGAACGCTCGCAATTCCGACAGATCCATTTCAGCAAGGTCCTTGTCATGCGCAATGCCATGCGCAACCGCCTTGCCAACGACTTCATGCGCATCGCGAAATGCCAGTCCCTTTCTGACCAGGTAATCAGCCAGATCGGTCGCCGTTGAGAATCCGCGCAGAGCCGCCTCACGCATGATCTCGGCATTGACTTCAATGGCCGGCAACATATCGGCAAAGGCTCGCACACTGCCAAGCAAGGTATCAACCGAATCGAACAAGGGTTCCTTGTCTTCCTGATTATCCTTGTTATAAGCCAGAGGCTGTGACTTCATCAACGCCAGCAGAGCCATAAGATTGCCAAAGGTTCGGCTCGACTTGCCACGAACCAGCTCAGGTACATCAGGGTTTTTCTTTTGCGGCATGATGGACGAGCCAGTACAGAAACGATCGGGCAATCGGATGAAATTGAATTGTGCCGATGTCCAAAGAACCAGTTCTTCTGCAATGCGCGACAAGTGCATCAGGCAGACAGC
>CAYULV010000034.1:18972-20963 GCA_964445655.1 uncultured Granulosicoccaceae bacterium
AGCAATCGCTCGCACTCGGCGCTGGCAACATCAATCGCATCACGTAAATACAGGCGAATGTCGGTGGCTACCTGATCGTTGCGTGATCGGCCGGTGTGCAGACGTTTACCGGCGTCGCCAATGCGGGCCGTCAGGGCGGCTTCAATATTCATGTGCACATCTTCAAGCGCGACCGACCAGTCAAATTCGCCAGCGGCGATGCTGGCCTCGATCGCATCAAGCCCTTCGATAATGGCCGCGCGATCGTCATCCGAGATGACCCCGGTTTTCGCCAGCATGGTTGCATGAGCCCGAGAACCGGCGATGTCCTGCCGGTACATGCGCTGATCGAAGCCGACCGAACTGGTAAATTCCTGCACGAAGGCGTCGGTCGATTCGCTGAAGCGACCACCCCAAAGCGTGTTGCCAGAGGCAGGCTCGCCGGATGCGGGACGGGTGGAGGGGGTTTCTTTTCTGGACATGACTCGTGATAGTGGAAATGGCGCTGATAGAGCACTTCTGCCCATATACTAACGTCAAATCAGGGCAGCAATGAAACAATACCGGGTCGGCGGTGTAAGCTTCGGCATTGCTGGAAAAGAATAATCTGAAAATCTCGTATGTCTGAAATCATTCGCATCGCCACACGTGAGAGTCCGCTTGCTCTGTGGCAGGCCAATGCCGTTCGCGATCAGCTGCTGGCCCTGGATCCCGAGACTCCCGTTGAACTTCGTCCGATGAAAACGAAGGGGGATATCTGGCTGAAAACCTCGCTGGCCAAACTCGGCGGCAAGGGGCTTTTTGTCAAGGAGCTCGAGCGTGCCCTGATGGACAACGAAGCGGATCTGGCGGTGCATTCAATGAAGGATGTGACCGCTGTCATGCCTGAAGGTCTGATCATCAGTACCGTACTTGCGCGTGAAGACCCGTTCGACGCACTCGTGTCAAACAAATACAAAAGCCTGGATGCATTACCAAAAGATGCAGTCATCGGCACTTGCAGCCCAAGGCGATTGTCACAGATCAAACACTATAACGGCGGGTTTCAAATCAAGGATTTGCGCGGTAACGTCAATACGCGCTTGAAAAAACTCGATGACGGAAACTTCGATGCGATCATCCTTGCTTGCGCTGGTTTGAAACGCTTGGGCTTCGAACAACGCATTGCCGAAACCTTGGCCGTAGAGACATCCCTGCCGGCTGTCGGTCAAGGAATTATCGGCATTGAAGTGCGCAGCGAGGACACCGCCTTGCAAACCCGACTGTCCAAACTGCACGATGACCCGGCTGCGGTGAGACTACGTGCTGAACGTGCTGTCAGTGCAACACTCAACGGAGGCTGCTCGGCTCCGGTGGCCGCCTACAGCGTGCTAAACGGACAAACACTGACACTGGATGCTCGGGTCATTTCACTCGATGGCAAGACACTGTTGAAAACCAATGAAACCATCACCCTTGATGCAGCACTCGGTGATGAAACCAGCTTGTTACAAGCCTATGAACTCGGTGTACGTGCAGCTCGAACCCTGTTTGATCAAGGAGCACAGGCCGTTCTCGATAGCGCTGAGCTCGCTCACGCCTGAGATTGATGAAGCCACCCCGCCCTCGCCTGCTGGTCACGCGTCCCAAAGGTCAGGAAAATACACTTGTTGCCGATTGCGAGGCGCTAGGGTTTGCGGTTGTTCATTTTCCCTGCCTCGACATTCAGGCAACAGATAAACAGATCGAGGCAAGCGATCTGGCCCATGTTGACGCCGTTGTTTTTACCAGCACCAATGCTGTCACGTATGCCAATCAAAAGCTTTCTTTACCCTGGAACGAGATTGATGCTTATGCACTCGGGGATGCTACCGCTAAAGCGTTAAGTGCTCTCGGTCAGTCTGTTATCAGACAACCTGTCCCACCCTATAACAGCGAAGCCTTTGTCCATTTGTTGCAGCAGCAATCATCGTTACCCGATCGCCTGTTGATCGTCAAAGGCGTTGGGGGACGTGGCTACATCGAAGCGCAAC
>CAYULV010000035.1:0-20847 GCA_964445655.1 uncultured Granulosicoccaceae bacterium
CTTCGTCAACCCAAGATGACGACAGCTTCCGACGCCACTTACCTGGCAGATACAGATGTCGTATTTGGCATCGAGTACAACGGCGATGCACGGGCCTATCCCAAGCGCATTCTTGCCTGGCATGAAATGTTTGTCGATACAATAGGTGGCGAAGAATACGCTGGAGTGTATTGCACACTTTGCGGCGCGGTCATTCTGTACAAAACCCATCATGACGGTGTTCGTCATGAACTAGGTACAAGTGGCTTCCTGTATCGCTCGAACAAGATGATGTATGACAAGGCCACGCAATCATTGTGGAGCACAACTTGGGGACGACCGACTGTAGGCCCATTGGTTGGCAAGGGTATCGAGTTGGAACGCAGTTACGTGGTTACCAGCACTTGGGGCGAATGGAAAAGACGCCACCCTGATACCACGGTACTCTCACTGCGTACCGGTTTCAGGAGAAATTACGATGAAGGTTTCGCCTATCGGGATTACTTTGCAACTGATGAACTGATGTTCACGGTACCCAGCACAGATGATCGACTGGCAAACAAAGCGGAAATCCTCGCCTTGCAATTTCCTGACGTCACGCAAGACCGACTGGCAATCAGCGCTGACTACCTGAGCGACAAACCCATTTATGCAGACAAACTTGGCGCGCAGGAATTCGTCATCTTTACCGACCCATCAGGCGCGAATCGGGTTTACGAGAGCGTTGATGTTGAGTTTGTCAGCTATGATGGTGACGACAAAATCAATGATTCAGAGGGAAGAAGCTGGACACTAACCGAGTCACACATCACAAGAGACGACGGTAAATCACTTGCCCGCCTACCTGCTCACCGAGCATTCTGGTTCGGCTGGCAAGCAGTACATCAAGACACCCGACTTGTTATGTAGGCCTGCGGGGATGTAGGATTGACGTATAAATCGAACACGCGAGTTAGAGTTTTTTGTCTTGACTAGGAGCGGAACAAGGCGTTGTTGGCTAAAATGAACGCTTCATTGCCCCACTAGCATCCCATGAACGACGACAAGCCTTTCGCACCTTCAGCAGATCGAAACAAGGATGCCATCCTCGACGTTTTACGCGTGGAGCTCAGCGCAGATGATCGAGTACTCGAATATGGCAGTGGGACTGGTCAACACGCCTGTCATTTCGCAAAAATGTTGCCAGGCATCAGCTGGCAACCTTCCGACAGGGCTGACAAACTACCCGGCATCCAACAGTGGATAAATGAAACCGCTTGCTCGAATATCCTTTCACCGATTGAACTTGATCTTGCGCATGCGAACAAGCCACTACCGAATGTCAGCGCCTGCTACAGCGCGAATACCTTACACATTATCAATCAGACACTGGTCGAATTTCTTTTCACTCACGCGGCAACGATCTTGCCTGAGAGTGGGAAGCTGATCATTTACGGTCCGTTTCGTTTCGATGGGCAGCACATCAGCCCGGGAAATCAGGCTTTCGACCAGAAGCTCGAACGGGAGAATCCAGGAGGTGGCATTCGCGATGCCACGGAGCTTGATCAATTGGCAAAGTCTCTTGAATTTGCACCGGCACGTGTTATTCCAATGCCGTCCAATAATCATTTACTCATATGGGACAAGAGCTGACTCTCAAACCATACGATAAGGCTAGAGAATGAATTCCCAAACATGATTCCAATGCCTCAGTAATCTATTTTCCCCCGGAGCGATTTTGTCTTTGATCGCTTCGTCTTGCTATCCATTCGGCGCTTAGAAGAATTTCGACTTGGCTTGGTGGCAATTCGTTTTCGTTGTACTTCAGTTGCTTTGATGATGAGATCACGTAATCGATTGAAAGCATCAATCTTGTTTCGTTCACGGCTTCGCTGGCCTTGGGCCTTGATAACGATAACCCCATCATCAGAAATCCGATGATCACCACTGGCCAGTAGTCTTTCTTTATATAATTCCGGCAAGGACGAGGCCTGTATGTCAAAGCGCAGATGTACCGCAGTCGACACCTTGTTCACATGTTGCCCACCGGAACCGCTCGCGCGGATAGCGTTCAGTTCGATTTCCTTTTCCGGAATACTGATATTTCGATTGATATGTAGCACCCGGAAAGTTTAGCCGAACTGACTGACGAGCGCCGTGAACAAGGCCCGCCATTGAGTACTGGACGAACAATACTGTGTACAGTAGGCTTCGGAAAGTGTTTACTGCCGAACGAATCAGCCAGACAATGACAAGGTGGCATCCTCCAACAGCATCGAGACCCGCTGGTCCGATCACAATACTCAGGAACGGCCTCAAGCTGGCCCAACTGTCGGTAGCTTTACTATTTGCCTCATTGACGTCGTTACCCGCTCTTGCCGACGATATAAACACTTCAACTGATACGACCATACCCACTAAAGCGATCGAAACACCCATCCGGCATCCCGATGTGATCAATCCTCCGATGCCGGGAGGGCCTTTGAACGAGTTTCATATCGCAAGGCTCGTGTTTGATACCAACAGTTACCACGGCTGGGGGCCAGGACGTCCATGGTGGCGAATCGACTGGCCTGAGGCCGAAGCACACTTTCTTGATGGCCTGGGTCGCTATACGGCGATCAATATTGCGCCAGATAGCATCCATGTCGAACTCGGCGACGACGCCATCTTTGACCATCCCTGGTTGTTCGCGCAACAAGTCGGTCGATGGCGCGTCAGCGATCGTAATGCACAGAGGCTCGGTGAGTATCTACGACGCGGTGGCTTTCTTCTCGCCGACGATATTCACGGTCCCAACGATTGGGCAACTTTCAGTGAAGTCATGCGACGCGCGTTACCTCACCATCGAATCGTCACCATAAAACCCGATGATGCGGTCATGACCGTGCTCTATGAGCTTGATCAAAATACTCAGATTCCTGGTCGACGACATATCATCGCCAGTGATGGACAGGGTAATACTCAAGTACGAATGCCGCATGGACCGCCTCAATGGCGTGGAATCAGGGATGAAGACGGTCGCTGGATGGTTGCCATCAATTTCAATATGGACATGGGCGACTCCTGGGAACACGCCGATGATCCGTATTATCCGCTGCGAATGACATCGCTCGGGTATCAGTTCGGCATAAATTACGTCATCTACGCGTTAACTCACTAGCTTTTCTTTTGTCTTGTCGTAGATCGAAATATATCTAAATCTCTGCATACCGTCTGGATGCGGACCAAAGATCTACCCACCGTCATATATCAATTTCATTTCGACGGCGGGCAAACCTCTTCCAGTTTTCCTACGACTACAAGGCCCCGCTAATCATTTGCTTGGCAATATGATCAGCCTGCCGAATTGCCAGACTGACAATTGTCAGGGTCGGGTTTTCAGCGCCACCAGTCGTGAATTGACTTCCGTCCGATATGAACAGGTTGTCAATATCATGAGTCTGCCCCCATGAATCACACACACCAGTAGCTGCGTCGCCGCTCATGCGACAGGTACCCAGGTTATGTGTCGACGGATACGGAGGTGTGTACTTGACCCGCGTCGCTCCCGCTGCCTCATACACCGCCTCACCTTGCTTGAATGCATGTTCACGCATAGCGATATCGTTTTCGTGATCGTCGAAATGAACATTCGGAACTGGCATGCCGTACTGATCCTTTTCATCTGTATTGAGCGTGATTGCATTGCTTTCCTGCGGCATGTCCTCTCCGACCAGCCACATACCTGCCAGATGTTGGTAGTTATCCATGAAGTAGGAAAACTCCTCACCCCAGGAACCCGGATCAAGGAAGGCCGCCATAAAGGGAAGCCCTAGTGCCAACGTTTCCATCTCATACCCACCGACAAACCCGCGAGAAGGATCATTTCTGGATTCATCAGTAATAATGCCAGCCATCGTCGTACCACGATGAAAATTTACCGGCTGCTCAAAAGACGCGTAGACTGACCCCGTCATGTGCCGCATGTAATTACGCCCCACCTGTCCTGAACTGTTGGCCAAGCCATCAGGAAACATCGAAGACTCAGACATCAAAAGAAGACGTGGCGTTTCAATCGCATTTCCAGCGACACAGACTGCTCGTGCGCTTTGCCGTTGCTCGTTGCCATCAGCATCAAAATAAACGACAGCATTGACCTTGCCTGAGTCATCATGCTCGATACGCGAAACATGCGCCTCAGTGCGAAGTTCAAAATTACCGGTTGCCTCGGCCGCCGGAATTTCCGTGTACAAGGTTGACCACTTCGCCCCTGACTTGCAGCCTTGAAAACAGAATCCCAGCTGAAGACACTGAGATCGACTGTGACGCGGCTGACTGTTTATCGCCATGCGCCCGGTGTGACAACTACGGTAACCGAGCTTTTGCGCACCGTTGTACATGATCTTGAAGTTATTGTTACCCGGCAAGCCCGGAATACCGTGTGTACGTGTCACACCCATCTTGTATTCTGCTCGGGAGTAATACGGTTCAAGCTCCTCAAGCGTTAATGGCCAATCAAGTAAGTTCGCCCCATCAATTTCACCGTAAACAGTCTTTGTCCGAAACTCATGTTCGGTGAGTCTGAGTGAAGCTCCAGCCCAGTGTGTAGTTGATCCGCCGACGGTCTTGCAGATCCAGGCTGGCAAACCTGGAAAGTCCTTTGCGACACGCCATGAACCGGAAGTCGTGCGTTTATCAAGCCATGCCAACTGACCAAAAGACTTCCACTCATCATTGAGAAACGTTGCTGTGGTTTGTCTTGAGCCTGCTTCAAGCCCAATGACCTTGATGCCTTTTTGTGCCAGTTCGTTACATAGAGTACCGCCGCCGGCACCTGTACCAATCACAACGACGACACTGTCATCTGTCTTGTCAAATGTAGTCATGAATTATTCTCCGGATTAACGTGGCGTTGGGCTGACGTGGTATGGCGGTTCAGGTAACCAACTCAGGTCATTGAAACCGCGCTTCAAATAGCCCCCTTTACTGAAGGCTTCGCCTTCATATCCGAAATGTTCATAGGCAAGTTCGTTGTCGTAGAGTGACGTGATACATTGACCACGAACCGTGGTGAAAAAATCCCCCTCTTTGATGGATTCAATGGCAGCAGTCTGATCAGACAACGATGCTGATAGCCAATCGCCACCGGCAGCTTCATCCAACGCTACAATTCCACTTCTGAATGAGTCGGCGACAGCCGCGTCTTCAGCGGCGGCATCGAGATCTTTTACCGCCAGCGCGTTGATTGCTTCTGGCATGTTTTTATGTGGAAAGATGATCTGCGTCATCTTAAGTATTATCTGTGCTTCTCGTTCATTCAGTACTGACATTTCTGCGGCCCACACTCGTGATGGCGCGAGGGTCGACAGGGTGGTTCCGATCGCCAACGTCCCTGTAAGGATTGCACTGCCGGCGAGGAATTCTCGTCGCGTCAGTGGGATATCCGGTAGGATTGTTGATGGTTCAATCCCGTTCTCCTGGTGTACAACGATGGTCTTTTTCATTGATCATCCTCCAGTTGGATACTATTGAACTGTATGAAATTTAGAAACGCTCGTCTAATGAGAGCTGTAGCCAACTCTATACTGGATAGCCCTCCGGGGCAAATTTCACGCTTTTGGCAAATACGGTGATAAATTGTTCATAACTAACTGACCAAAAAGGAGAGTACTGTGGCCAAATTCATTCACATGATGATTCGTGTTCTGGATCTGGAAAAATCGATTGCCTTTTATCAAACTGCATTCGCATTCAAAGAATCACACCGACTTGATTTTTCTGAATTTACTTTGGTGTATCTTCGAAATGAAGAAAACGATGTAGAAATCGAGCTCACCTTGAACAAGGGCCAAACTCAACCTTACGAGCATGGCTCTGCCTATGGGCATTGCGCCTTTGTGGTTGACGACCTGGATAAAACGCACCAGTACTTTATCGACAACAATCTATCACCACGCGATATCGTCGATTTCGCACCTGATGGTGAACGTATCGCCAGATTCTTTTTTTGTACCGATCCAGATGGTTATGAAATCGAAGTGCTGCAACGCCATGGACACTACGTGTGATATTCCAATGCAATAGCTAAAACGCTCAGGCAAGTTCGGGCACGCAGACTGTTAAGGAATGTTAATCATTCTGAACACAGACAACATCATGAGGTATTTTAATGCTGACTTAACCCTATGGAGTAAACATGAATAGTCGTCATGACATCGATCCTCAAAAGCGCAAAACACTCGCCATTTTCGGAAGCGTCGGCACAGTGGCAGCGTTCGCTTCTGTATCTTCAATGACAGCAGCTAGCGTTATTGCAATTGACGCCAACCCCTCTACTGCATTACCACAAGAACTGGAAATCACACTTGTCAGCAGCCCCGACGTTCTTGAAAATTCACTTATCGTGAAAAACGTCAGTAAAAATCCTGTGAATATCAACAATTTCCATGCTGGCAATATTGTGTTTGACGGTGACGCTATTGATTGCAATCAAATCTGTGCTGATCAAACACTCTCACTTCAGCCTGATCAAGAACGTGTGTTTTGGGTGAACATTCAGGATACGCATAACCTGAACATAACGACAGCTGAGTATCTCGATGCCCAAACCAATACCAGCTATCTTCCACAGGGCACACGTGTCGTCACCTTCTATGCAAAGATCATTGGAGAGTCTGCTTACCCGAGCAAATACACAACGGCTCTGTCTGCATAATAGAGCGCAGCACTATTAACATCGGCGACAAGGAAGTCGTCTCGCTAACAAATTCGAAATCGAAGCTTAGCCAGTGCCTGTTTTCAAATATTCAGGCGAATTATCGGCAAACAGCTCTTCCAACAAAGAATTGACATTCACGATATCTCGCTCAAGATCCGCCGCCGGTTGTGGCCTACTTATTAGGTAGCCTTGCACTTCATCACAGCCATTCGCCCTTAAAAAATCCAGTTGCTCAACAGTTTCAACACCTTCTGCCAGAACCTTGATTTTCATACTATGAGACATCGCCACGATAGCTCTGGCGATTGCAGCATCATCTCTGCAGTAAGAAACACCCTGAATAAACGATTGGTCTATTTTCACGCGATCGATCGGAAAATTCTTCAATTGACTGAGACTTGAATAACCGGTACCAAAATCGTCGATGCTTAATTCGACACCTATATCTTTCAACTTGTTCAAAGTATCGACGGTACCATGGGTATCACTAGCAAGAAGAGATTCAGTAATTTCTAGCTCAAGTTGACTTGCAGGTAATCCAGTCTCATCGAGTATTCTTTCAATCGTCAGTGGGAAATCCGGGCGAGCGAATTGCAATACTGAAATATTGACTGCAACTTTGCCAACAGGAAAACCCGTCTTATTCCATTCCTGTGCTTGAGCACAAGACGTTCGAAGCACCCATTCTCCTATCGGCACGATAAGTCCATTTTCTTCAGCAATCGGGATAAAGTCAGCGGGAGATACGTAACCTATATAGTTACTTGTCCATCGAATCAATGATTCTACTGCTGATATTCGACCCGTTGCCAGATCCAGTTGAGGTTGATAGAAAACTGTAAATTCATCATTATTCAGTGCTGAACGTAAGCTGGCATCGATTCGGTAATTTTTCTGAGCAGCAGCATCCATGGCTTTACTGTGAGCTTTGTACATTTTTTTTCCGGCATTTTTTGCGCTGTACATAGCCATGTCGGCATTTCGTAGAAGGTCCTCCGCCGATGCTCCATTATCAGGATATATCGATATCCCGATACTTGGTGATGTAAATATTTCGGTTTCCGCTACCGCATAGGATTGCGATAAATCAGTGATGATTTTTTTAGCTAATAACTTCGCATCCCATACACTATTGACATCTGGAAGAAGAATGGTGAATTCGTCCCCCCCCATACGCGCCACCATCGAATCATTTTTAATACCACCATTTGAAAGTTCAAACTGTTTACCTTTGAGACTTTCCTGAAGTCGATTCGCAACTGATTGTAATAACAAGTCACCCACTTGATGACCTAATGTGTCATTGATCCGCTTGAAATCATCAAGATCCAGAAAAAGCACTGCAAGCGTGAGATTTTTTCTTTTTGCAATAGCCAGGCAATTATCCAGATGATCGCGGAACAAAACGCGATTCGGAAGAGACGTCAAGCTATCATAGTAGGCGAGCTGATTTATTTTCTGCTCTGCTAGACGCACTTCGGTAAAATCCTGAACAACTGCCTGCAGCTGAATCAACGCTCCCTCTTTATCGCGGACGCACTCCATTTGTTGCCTGACACTGTACACATCATTATTTGGCAATACGACCTTATGGTCGATCGATGCACTATCCAGAAATTCAGTATTTTGATGTATCCAGGCATCGACTCGGTTTCTATCATCAATATGAACGCGTGACAAAAACGCATGATGCGTAGGCTCAATTTCGCCTGGCTGATACCCAAGGATTTGGAACAACTGATCTGACCAGGTCAAACGTTCCTGCGTCACATCATGGACCCAGTTACCGAGTTTCGCGATTCGCTGGGAAGCTGCAAGGGCTCTTTGATTTTCATTCAACATTTCCGAAGCCTGATTCGCACGAATCAGGTATCGGATACGATGACACTGCAACGGCCAGTTGATTGGCTTGATAGCAAAATCGGTGGCACCAGCCTCATATGCCTGATCGATCGTATCCGCTAAATTGAGCCCTGTCAGCATCAATACAGGCGTTGACGTAAAACATGAAATCTGCCTTAGCTCGACACAGGTATCAAAGCCATTAAGCTTTGGCATCTCGATATCCAGAATGACCAGATCCGGTTTTACTTCAGGCAGTTGGTTCAGTGCATCCAGACCATCGACTGCTTCGACAACGACAAAACCCGCCTGAGACAAATATTTATTCGCCATCATGCGTATTGACGCGTCGTCATCAACGACCATGACTACGGCGGTCTCTTGAGAATCTATCGGCTTGTCTAAATCCATCACACTGTTTTTGCTCGAAGATCAAATAGCGCCCTGGAAACAGATTCGAATAAAACCAACACAAGAAAATGCCAATGTGGTGATTCAACTACAAGAGACATGAACTGCCCTGGCAAGCGGGCGCCAGAATTCACGAAGCTCCAGTTTATCTTGTCGCACCAGATCTGATTTAAACGACAGGCATCCTCTAAAATTTTCACTTTTCCAAGCTACTACCAAACCCAAGATTTCTAAACGTCTGTGTTAATTCGTATCGTCCTGAAAACGATAAACTTGCCTCAAAATGGTATGGCAATCTGAACTGATGCAAACAATCCAGCGGTGTAACACCCAGCTAACACGTACACCCAGAGACAAGCTTACGGTTAGCTAATGCCTTATATTGGAAGCTATTCGCGGGGATTATCTACAGCTCGTTATAGTTGGGCAATTTGTCAGCACCAAAGCTATATTGCAGGCGGGTCTTTTCTATCAACGCGGTATCTATATCAGTCCAGAGCAATTCCTCACCTTGCCCCAAGGTTACCTCTTTTTCAGTCTCATCAATCCAAGGTGTACAAACAATGGAAGCACCAAAGTTCGAACCAGCCCGATTAATACTCAACCAGTAAATCTGATTTTCAAGTGCCCGTGCAACAACAAAGGCATGCCAGCTGTAAAAGCTCGGATCCTTATAAAACGCTACCGAATGAAGGATGCCGTGGACCTTATGCGTTTGCGCCAATGTCATGGCTAACTCCGGAAATCGCATGTCGTAGCATATGAGCGGGGCAAGCCGCACACCTTTGACGTCAAAGATGAGCAAATTATCTCCACGATTGAAGTAATCTTTTTCCATAGATGCACCAAACTGCGCCATGTGAAGCTTGTCAAAAACGCCAGCGGGATTACCAGCGGAGTCGATCAAGAACTGACTGATATGAGCGTAACCACTATCACTTACGCGAGGGGCACCATAGAGAACGAAAGTCTCATGCTTCTTCGCAATGATCGATAGCTTCAGGAAGGATGCGCCAGCTACCGATTCTGCAAAACAATCCAGATGACTGAAGCAGTGTCTTGTGTAGGAAATGCTCGATAGCTCAGGCAGTACGACAACATCGGCAGATTGGCGTGATAATGCGTCATCGAGTAGCCGCACAACACGATCCAGATGCTCATCCCGCGCTTCACGCGAGCGCATGTCTAGGGGCACATCCAGTTGGCAGGACAACACCGTGATGCGAGGTTCGGGACTCATTTTAAATGGAACTCGAAGGCGCTCATGGAGCAAGTATATACAGATTGCTCATACAGCTGAAAGCAACATACCTGGACCTGTGCGGAAGCTCAATGGAAACTTTTTTTAATCTCCAAAGCCATTATAATTGGCTCAAATCACTGATATGTTTTACAGACTCCTATTTGCCATGGCGACCGACACAAAAGAGTGTGGATGGCCACGCATCCTGGCGCATGCCGATATGGATGCGTTCTATGCCTCTGTGGAACAACTCGACGACTCCTCACTATGTGGCCGTGCATTGGTCGTCGGTCCGAATAGCTATCGCGGTGTTGTGCTCACCGCAAGCTACGAAGCTAGACAATATGGTGTGAAGAGCGCGATGCCTATGGCTGAGGCGCGCCGGCTCTGTCCAGATATGACCATCGTACCGCCCCGTTTTGAACGTTATCAGGAATTGTCATCAACGATCATGTCGGTGTTTGAGAATTTCTCGCCGCACGTTGAAGCGATTTCTCTCGATGAAGCATTTCTGGATATGAGCGGTGCGGAGAAAATTTTTGGCCCTCCTTTGAAAATGGCCAAACAGATTCAGGATGCAGTTACAGATGCCACCAATGGTTTGACCGCTTCTGTCGGTATCGCCAGCACCAAATACGTTGCCAAAGTAGCAAGCGATTTTAACAAACCTCATGGACTCACTATTGTTGCACCCGATGACGCTATAGAGTGGCTCGATCCGATGCCCGTAAAACGATTATGGGGTGCTGGACCAAAGACTATTCCCCGCCTCGAGAGCTTGGGCCTTTATACAATCGGCGATGTTCGTCGAGCCGACCCGACATGGATACAACGTCATCTAGGACGCGCAGGTAGCCACTTCCAATCACTAGCTAACGCTCAGGATCCTCGTCGTGTGGCACGCAAACGAGTTGCTCGCAGCATGGGGTCAGACAGAACGCTAAGGGATGACATCAGCAAGCGCGCTGATATCGAACATCATCTCAGACGTTCTGCTGATCGCATCGGTCGCAGATTGAGAAATAAAAAATATCTTTGTCGTGGTGTTCGGGTGAAGCTGAAAACAACTGACTTCAACTCACTGAGCAAACAAGCACGACTCGCTGAACCAACGGACTCGTCGCAAATACTGTTTGAAACCGGATGTAGTCTGCTTGAACAGTTTCAGCATCAATACCAGTATCGATTGGTCGGGCTTGCCGCATACGATCTTATACAGGCAGATGAAATTTCACAACTGGATCTGTTTTCGGAAAAAGGCAAACCACAGGCATTGGAACGTACGATCGATCAACTAGTGAAGCGCTTCGGCAATGACGTAATCAAACGTGCCTCTGATATCGACAATCGGGGAACTGTTTCAGATGTGTCGCCAACTTTGGATTTCATTGATACCGATGATTTTGACGAATTTGACAAGCTTTGAATCATCAGGACTTTTACTATCGTAAAACAACGGTGGAATCTAAAGATCTCTGGATTCGGGTATCTGGAATGGGGCGTTTGCTTGCCGTCAACTCAGCCGAACACGGGTGATCAAATATCACGAAAGTATCACGCGCAGAAGAATACAGGCATCACTATCAGTCAATCTTTGATATCCAATCGGTACTCTTTTAACAGCTTGCACATTATAATGAGCAACTGGAAACGATAGATTACTCTTGTTCCTTTCCATGCTTTAATTTAGAAATTCGAGGCTAATGGCTGAAAATGTCACGGAACAGACAACAGACAGTTCGTCAAGAAATTCGCATCGTCATGAATTCGTACCAAATCAACAAATCAGCAAGCTCACTATTATTACTCACCGCTTTGCTGATATCAGCCTGCGGTAGTTCTAAAGAACCGCTATCTGATCTGACCTCGGCCCCACCTCAGATCCAATCGACGAATTCAGATCAAGCCCCGACCTTGGCTGCTGCCCAGCTCGACCCCTATAGCCTTCCGCTTGCCAGCATCGAAGACTTCGAATTCATCGGCGGATTCAGAATACCAGCGGAGCAATACGCTGGCACCAGCTTTAACTACGCGAAAGGCGTAATCGAACAATCTGGCAATTCGCTGTTTATCGTCGGGCACGAGCATCACGACATGATCGCTGAATTTGCCATACCTGAACTCGTTAATAGCGAGGTTATCAGCGAACTGATCATGGCCGATGATCCAATTCAACTCCCCGTTTCCGTATTGGGTGCAAGCAGTTCCGGCAACAGCCAAAGCATTGACGATATCACCGGGCTTGAAGTGATCAATAATCGACTAATTATCAATGCCAAGGAATACTACGATGCTCCAGCAGACAACAGTCATACAACTTTGATCGCAGACAATGCCTTCGGACTTGCAAGCTCCGAGATTGGGGGATACTACGAACTCCGAGGCGCTGCTCATGCAGGAGGTTGGTTGTCACCTATACCTGCCGAATGGCAGGCAGTACTTGGCGGCGACTATATGACCGGTTACTCAAGTGGCGACCCGATCATCAGCCGTCTAAGTGTCGGACCTTCTGCCTTTGTGGTCAAAAGCACTGAATTCTCGCGAGTAAACGCGGGCGATCGCGATATAAGAACAACCAAGCTAATGGACTTCTCGCTAAGACGTCCACTGCATGAAGACCTCTTCAACGAATCTCGCAACAACGATCTATGGACTCATACCTCTAACGCGGTGTATGGCTTTATCGTACCGGGTACTCGTACCTACGCTACTTTTGGTCACACTAGCGGCATTACATCCGGTGTTGGATATAAGGTTACTCAAGATGATGGTAGTTTGTGCCCGGGATACTGCTCGAATCTCAAGGCAGATCAAAGTAATTACTACTGGTTGTGGGATGTGAAGGATCTAGCGTCAGTCAAACAACGCCGGAAAATATCGAGTTCAATAAAACCATACGCTTATGGCAAGTTTGACGTGCCCTATCAGACCAATGGCACTATCAACCGTATTGGTGGCGCTAGCTTTGACGAAGCTACTGGTACCTTGTTATTCAGTGTCCTTATGGCCGACACTGAACAGGGGGAATTCACCAACCCACCGGTCATTGCAGGTTACCAATTGAATCTTCGGTAAAACGCCCTGCCCAACTTTCCAGAATTACTGGTGTAGCCAGTAATGCCCTAGTATTATCCGGCAGCTCGAAATCGATATCGATTGCATAAACCCGGAGACCAACAATGCGTATTCCCGAAACAATGCGAGCCGTCGTCCTGACAGCTCACGGCGGCATGGATAAGCTCGAGCTCCATAACGACTGGCCAGTCCCGAAGCCCGACAACAACGAAGTATTGATAAAGGTTGCTGCTTGCGGCATGAACAATACTGACGTAAATACACGTTCCGGCTGGTATTCGAAGTCGGTCAGCGAAGCGACTACTGGAGAGGCCTACGATTCGGTCGGCACCAATGACCCATCTTGGGGAGGCGCAGCTATAAGCTTTCCTCGAATCCAAGGCGCCGACGTCGCAGGCACTATCGTCGCAACCGGTAAAGGTGTTGACAAATCACTAATTGGAAAACGCGTCATAACGGACACCTGGTTACGTGACTGGAATGACGCGATGAACAGAGACAAATTGGGATTCTTTGGATCTGAATGTGACGGCGGCTATGCAGACTTCACAACCATCGATTTTCGCAATATCGGTATTATCGAAAGTGATTGCTCGGATGCTGAACTAGCAACATTTTCTTGTTCCTACTCCACCGCCGAAGGAATGCTGTCGCGAGCAAACGTTACTGAAAAAGATACCGTCCTGATTACTGGTGCCTCTGGCGGTGTAGGTTCTGCATTGATACAACTCGCAAAACGCCGTGGCGCTAAAGTTATTGGACTCGCGTCAATTGAAAAACATGCTGAATTGGCCAATCTTGGCGCGGATATCTTGTTAGCACGAAAACCAGACAGCCTTGCCGAC
Organism: uncultured Granulosicoccaceae bacterium; assembly: GCA_964445655.1. Taxonomy (GTDB): domain Bacteria; phylum Pseudomonadota; class Gammaproteobacteria; order Granulosicoccales; family Granulosicoccaceae; genus Granulosicoccus. The sequence continues at coordinate 14,075 of CAYULV010000035.1, forward strand.
GCACTAAGAAAATCAATCGGGACAGACAAAGTATCTGTGGTCGCAGATATCGTCGGTGGGAATATTTATCCTGAATTGATCGAATCACTTGAACGTGGCGGTCGTTACACTTGCTCTGGTGCCATTGCAGGTCCGATTGTCGAACTTGACTTACGAACACTCTACCTCAACGATCTGACATTCACCGGCTCAACCGCTTTACCACCTGAGACCTTCAAAGATCTAATAAAGTACATTGAAAACAAGGAAATCAAACCCATGTTGGCAGCCACTTATCCGATTGAGGATTTTCACGCCGCCCAGCAGGCATTTATTGACAAACGCCACACAGGAAATATTGTAGTCACGATGACGTAAGCTATTTAGTCGAAAATCACCTTGACTGAGTTTCTATCGCACTCGCTCTAACTTGATCGTAGCTAACACGCAAACGCCAGCCCAGAAGGAAACTGGCAACGGTAAGTCCCACGATCAAACCAAACCACAAGCCGTAAGCACCCCAATTGAGAACATGCGCAGCAAACAAGCCTAAGCCAAAAGCGATGGCCCAATATGAAAAAGCATTGATCAACATCGGTACACGAGTATCACCAATGCCTCGCAACATTCCAAGTAGAGTTGCCTGAGCACCATCTGAGAGTTGAAATACAGCACCGAGTAATAGAAGACCTGCCGCAAACTGGCGCAATTCTTCATCATTGGTGTACAAGCCAGGGATCGAATGACGAAATAAAATCAACAGGCTGGCAGTGAACATGGCCATTATCACCGTGAGCAATATTCCAGTAACAATGCGCAATTTGAGAGCTTCCCATTGTTGAGCGCCATATACCCGCCCCATACGCGCAGTCAGCGCGAATGAGAGCCCGAGTGGCAACATGTAACAGAATGCCGAGGCGCTAATGGCAATATTGTGAGCACCTGACTCCAGAGTACCGATGATGCCCGCCTGAATACCAGTTGCGACGAACAACCCTGCTTCAAAAACCAGCGCTAGAAAAATGGGTATTGACAATATCAACATGGGCCTTAGATGAATCCATGCTGGACGATCAAACCCGCTAAACAAGTTATACCGAACAAAGCGTTGGCCACGTAACATCCACAAGAAGGCAATAGCCATCGCCAGCATGACAAACGACGTCGACAGGCCGATGCCGACCATACCTAGCCGCGGAAATCCAAACCAGCCCAAACCAAGTGCCAGATTAATCACTATGTTGACACAAAGCCCAAGCACTTGAACCAAGAGAACCGGGCGTGTCAGCCCCGTTGCTTCACAAACATTGCGGCTAGCCAGCACCAGCGCAAAAAACGGCAGACTCCAACAAGCGGTAAAAAGATACTGACGCATCGGCGATATCAGTTCAGGCTGAAGCGGAATACCGTCAAGCTTGTAGGCAATTATCAACAGCGCGAGCGTCGCAATAATCCCGGTGAACAACCCTAACCATAATCCTTGACGAAAAATGGTGCCGACAAAAGCACGGCGGCGTTCACCAATCAGCTTTGACAGCGTAGGCGATAAGCCCGCCATTAATCCAATACACAACAAGGAAACAAAAAACCATAGACTTCCGGCGATGCCGCCTGCCGCCAGCTCCGCCCGCCCTAGCCGTCCTGCGACAAGCGCATCGACCAAGCCGTTACCCATTTGCAGCAATTGGGCACCAATTAACGGCAGCGCCAACGCCAACGTTCGGCGCAAATCTGCAAGCAAAGTAGTTTGCTTGAAGCCAAATAGAGTCATTTAATCCGGGAAATATAAAATCACGTCAGCGGGTCGCGAAGTGTACGTGAATCGATAGACTAACGCACCATCTCAAAAATCCAGATCAAACGGAAATCCGCATTAAAACCAAGGCATTGAAACCAAAATGATGGCTTGATGTATATTCAGCTGGTCAGTGCAAAAAACGCGAGATAATCAAAATGACCGTAAGCCCCTCTGAAATCATATACCACAACTATCCACAGTCGCCTGTAGCTGAAAAAGTAAGGGTAACTTTCGGAATCAAGAAGCTCGCCTGGCGAGATGTAGAGATTCCAAGGTTGCCGCCCAAACCCATGCTCACGGCACTTACGGGGGGTTATCGTCGAACACCAGTCATGCAGATTGGTGCTGACATCTATTGCGATAGCCAGTGCATCATGCGTGAACTTGAACATCGTCACCCTATCCCAACACTGATGCCTTCAAAAGATACCGGGTTGATGTGGTGCTTGAGTCGATGGACCGATGGCGCCTGGTTCGATCTCGCTGTCAAGATTGTACTCGGCTCAGCCGGTGATTCACTTCCACAGGACTTCGCTGAAGATAGAGGTCGCCTTTACCTGGGTGAAAATTGGGCGGAGGGGTTACGCACAGCAAACGCGCAACTTCCGCATCTAGTGTCGCAACTTCGGGCACCCTTGACATGGCTTGATAATCAACTCGAAGATGGCCGATCATTCCTGCTCGGATCAGAACCGGCTGCGATTGATGCACAATTATTTCATGTTGTCTGGTTTATCCGTGGCCGATGGTCCGACGGTCCCGCGATGCTTTCTGAATTTCCAGAGCTTGAACGCTGGGAAAACAATGTTGTGTCACTGGGACATGGAACGTCAGTAGCGTTGAGCCCAGAAGAAGCGATTCAAGTGGCGCTGAAAGCCGAGCCCGTAACACCTGAGGGGGTTGCGGATCATGACCCCCAGGGATTGCAAGTCGGACAATCGGTCACGGTTAGTCCAGATGTCAATGGCGGTGAGCAACCGGTACAGGGCACAATCCGCATGGCGAACTCGGACACCGTCGCTATCGATCGAACGAGTTCGGGAGTTGGTACAGTCTGTGTTCACTTTCCAAGAACAGGATATCGTGTCGAGAGTTAATGTAGGTATTGATATATGAAGGGGTATTCATACCACACTTCATTTGTTAATATTTTCGATAAATTCAATACTCGATGAGCAATTGTAAAGAACAGAATAGTTAATCTATACAGCTGTTCTGAATCAAAGCCTGAAGCTGAAAGAGTCACACGTATGCACATTATTCTTGGCACCATGACATTCAGTGACCAGGTAGATCAACAGATCGCATCTACGATGGTTACTCAATTTAGAGAAGCCGGACATTGTCAAGTTGATACTGCCTTTATCTACAACAAAGGGAAGACAGAAACGCTACTTGGAAGGTTGAACTCTGATGAAATCCTAAACGGCTGTGAGATAGCTGGTAAAGCGAATCCACGGGGTGGGCCGGGACTGACAGCAGAATCGGTATCCATGCAACTGAACACCTCGTTGGAACGAATGGGCAAAACCAGTCTGGATCTTTTCTACTTACATAGCCCGGATCTGGACACCCCAATTGCAGATACTCTTCTGGCCGTCCAGAATCTCTTTGAAGCCGGAAAATTCAAACGTTTTGGTTTGAGTAATTATGCGGCTTGGCAAGTCGCAGAGATTGTAGAACTATGTCATCAAAACGACTGGGTAAAACCGACAGTTTACCAAGGCATGTATAACGCACTGACACGTGATGTAGAACGTGAGCTTTTGCCCTGCCTGAACAATTACAACATGCAGTTTTATGCGTACAACCCGCTTGCTGGGGGCATGTTGACCGGAAAACACCTCACGGTAGAAGAGCCTCCGGCGATCGGTCGTTTCGCGACATTCGAAGGATATCGTGACCGCTACTGGAAACCCGACTACTTTAACGTAATCAGTAACTTTGTCCAATCTTGCAAAAAGTTTGATATCCAACCCGCCGCTGCCGCCTTACGCTGGTTGATCCATCACTCCGATATCGCAGAAGCCCCTGGTGATTCTGAACATGCTGTCAAACACGGCATCATACTTGGCGCGAGCTCGCTGAACCATTTCGAACAAAACCTTGACGCATGCAGTGCTGGGCCGTTACCAGAGCCCCTAATCACGACGATCAACAATGGATGGGAAGAAGTCAGACCAGCCTGTATCAAATACTTCAGACCGTAAACTGATCAGAAAATCAACTAAACAAATAAACAACTAAAAAACTAAACAAATAAACAAATAAACAAATAAACGAAGTTACACAGACCCGAAATTACTTGCGAATACTACTTGAGCCAGACTATGGTGAGAACGGGTATTTACGGCATTCGAGAGGAGTCGTATGTATTATTTAAAAAGAGTATTACGAAAATCCGTATTTCTCACCTTGCTGCTCGCAATTTCCTTGTCAGATGCAAGCTCATCGACATTATATTCGGACTTGACCGACTACCAACGCATGTCCTGGTTATTCTACCATCGCAATCAAGACACAATATCAATAAGCGCAGCCGCTACCCATTTCGGCAAATTACACGCAATACACTCTTTTGAGCCCGGCAATTGTGATCAAATCAGCCGCACCTCTACCGACGAATCATTCGACACTCAGGAACTTTACAGAAACGAGTTTTACACCCTCCAGGATGCAATCAATCCAGAAAAGCTTTCTAACCACTTCACTACGATAGCGCCCCTATCAAATGCGTACGATAGGTATGACAAATCCTCACAGTCACTAATTCTAAAAGGCTTGCGCCAAATACCGAGTCAATTTGTTGTTGATTCAACATCAAACAAACAAGGTTTTTCAAATCAGCCACCTTGCGATATCCATCTTGAGACACACACAGATTCTGACGCAAACATAGTTATTCCGATACCAAGGCGGTTCAAAATAGATTTTTATAGCGCATTGCAAAAATCAGTTAATAACAAAAATCATTTGATTCAGCTTACAGACATTCAAACGTCTACCGAATTACGCCATATACCAATAGATGAAAATCTCGCAATTGAACTGCTTGACCGCCCTTCAATTGATCGAAATATAGACATATTGATCAACTATAGATTTAGATCAAGACGGCCACATCACGAAACAGATGCATCAGGGAGACGAAATACGTTTATTAGTACTACTCATGTATCGGTTGCTTATACACTACCGACACACTCTATCGACATACTCGACATTACCTACATAGACAAACTTACCGGAAATATATTAAATTCAATTTCATTTGGAAATTCGCAGCTTGATGCCAGCAAATCAAACCAGCGCAACCAAATATCACACAGCACTGCCAACATTCCGAAAACGTCACCTGTATTTCTCGACGCCAAATTACCTGAAGGATTGCGTATTTTTGAAGATGCAATCGTAGTCAGAAATAATGATCTGGTACTTCACAAAACACCATCTGAAAACAGACTTGCACTAACGATACTCAATCAACAACTTGCCTTGTCTGCAGGACTACCCGACTTTACCGAGCCAGAAAACGCTATCTATATTGCTGACACCTTGGGCGATCGAGCATTAAAGTATTTTTCCCTATCTGATATACGGACTGTACAGCCACAAACATACAACCTTCTTTTTGAAGGAGATAATCAAGAAATACCGGTCGTTATAAAATGGCGCGAAGATATACCAAAAAAGAGACTACTAGAATCTTTCATAAAAAATGAAATCCCACATCTTCAAGATTTCGCCCTCTCATTTCCTATTCATTTCGTGGAGCTCAGAGAAGTTTTAGTACAACCATATGACACTAATATTGGTGGATTTCCACTTCTCTACATCAATGGAAATTCGAACATGCGCCTAAATGATTTAAGAAAGCCGACTATTACTCTTGATGCAAAACTTCCCGAACAGCTACCACAGCATTGGAAGCTGAGCCTACCTGAAGCCGAATTATTTATCGAACAATATTACCAGCACCATTTAGAAAACGATGACAGAAAATCCGCAGGAATTCTGAAACGAATAGTGCTTGCAAGTCGTTATACGATGCTATCAGTCAAGTCGAAAAACAACACCATCCTTGCAGATATGAAACTACAGCAACACAGGCTTTATCTCAGCGACCAATTGACGCATATGCTAACCATGCTACCTACACAACTCGATAACTAAACATGAATCTCTGCCACCGCTCGAACACGAATTGGCTCTTCCAATGAACCGCGTCGTGCGAATACACTCAGACGATGTATCACAGTATCAGTGACCAATTGACCACTTGCCATTAGAAGAAGTCCGTTCGAGTCAGTCACCTCTTGATCTAGCACCATTCCTCGACATAAGTCTTTGACATTCACCATTTTGAATACAGCAACCTTGCTGACAGTATGAACTGTTATCTTCGATAAACTATCTATAAATCGCACAACCTCAGGACCGTTCGATTGGCGGAGCAATTCAATAGTTTGTTCATGACTAAACTCCCGACCAATATTGGCGTCATACTCAGATGCTAATCTCAGCATTAAGGCACCGATGCGTATAGTCTCTTCGGCATCTTCGGCCTTAGAATTGGTTGATTCATTTACGACTAGATCGGACTCCTCAGTAACGCACTTTTCAGCCAACGCAACCTCATCAATAGCATCTGAAGCCTGGGTATTGGATCGATCGCTATCCCGTTGCTTAAGTATCATGCTAGCTATACTTTCCAGCCGAGGAATTCTACTTATCAAGCGATAAGCGACAACTGGATGTTCTTCAACCAGTGCCAGCTCATCATCATTTAGTGATTGACCTGCAAAAAGCTTTTTTATTGTCTCAGAAGGCAAGGTCACAAATCCAATTTGAGATAACAATGCTGCTATCTCAAACTGCCATCGCCCAGGAAGCCCTAAATCACTCACCATATGATTAACATAGTCACGTATTCTATTTGTACGGCTGAATGCAGCAGGATTGGTCAATTGCAACACTTCAACCAACGCCTCTACAC
>CAYULV010000036.1:0-20791 GCA_964445655.1 uncultured Granulosicoccaceae bacterium
ATCTTGACGACGCCACTGCCGAAGCCGATGGATCGTTCGATCATTGCTGTCAGCTCTGCTTCGTTTTTGACATCGACGTCCAGGGTGCCAAGCGGCAGGTCGATGTTGTGTTCCTTGAAACGGTCCAGCCGTGGCCAATTGTCTGTCGGCAAATTTTCACCGTCGACGCGAAGCTCGGCGAAGCCTTTGTTAAAGGCCCATTTGGCCAGGTCGGTGTAATAGCCTTTTCGGTCGACAATCAATGGTGCGTGAAAACTGATTTTTTTCCCACGATGCGTTTTCAATACCTGTGCGGTTATGGCCTCAACCGATTGTGCCGAGATAGGCACTTCGCAGTCCGGGCAGTATTGTTCACCGAGCTTGACGAACAGCAAACGCATGAAGTGATAGATTTCGGTCATCGTGGCGACTGTGCTTTTACGTCCGCCACGACTGGTTCTTTGTTCTATCGCAACGGTCGGCGGTATGCCGGTGATGGCATCGACGTCCGGGCGCGAAGCGGGTTGAACAAATTGCCTCGCGTAGGCGTTCAGTGATTCCAGATAACGCCGTTGCCCTTCATTGAACACGATGTCGAAGGCCAAGGTGCTTTTGCCGCTACCACTCATGCCGGTAATAACCGTCATGGCATCGCGTGGGATTGAGACGTCAATATTCTTGAGGTTGTGTTCGCGGGCCTTGTGGACTTTGATAGTGTCGTTACTGACGGATTTTCTGACAGGTTTGACTGCTGGACTTTCGTTGACCGAGCATTGTCTGAGTTTGTCGGTGGCAGCCTGGTAGCCGGCAAGTGATGCCCCCGTGACACTGCTCTTGTGGGCCATCAGTTGTTTGGGTGTACCTTTGCAGATGATCTTGCCACCGGCATCTCCACCACCGGGGCCGAGATCGATGATCCAATCGCTATTGGCAATGACATCCAGATTGTGTTCGATGACAAGCAGTGAATGGCCTTGTTCAAGCAGTTGTTGAAATGCGATCAACAGCTTGTCAATGTCTTCAAAGTGCAGGCCGGTTGTCGGCTCATCAAACAGGAACAAGGTGTTGCCTGCGATAGTGCGTTTTGATTGAATCATGGCAGCTTGCCCGAGGTATGCTGCCAGTTTGAGTCTTTGTGCTTCGCCACCGCTCAAGGTCGGAACCGGTTGGCCAAGCTGCAGATAACCAAGCCCGACGTCTGCTAGTGGTTTAAGTGCTATCAGTACCTTTTTTTCGTCGCGGAAAAAATCAAGCGCATCGTTGACGGTCATGTCGAGAATATCGGCAATTGATTTACCTTCAAGGTCATATTCGTTAAACAGCTTGACCTCCAGGAGCTCGGCCCGATAGCGCCGTCCCTGACATTCAGCACAACGGATATAGACATCGGACAGAAATTGCATCTCGACATGTTCGAAACCATTGCCCGAACATGATGGGCAACGCATGCCGGAGTTGAAACTGAATGAGCTGGCTTTGTAACCACGTTCCTTGGCTTCTGGCAGTTTTTCAAAGAGTTTTCTGATCGCTTCAAATGCGCCGGTGTAGCTGACGGGGTTTGAGCGAGCAGACTTTCCGATCGGCGATTGATCAACCAGGATGACATCGGTGACAAGTTCAGCACCAATGATTTCGTCATGCGGATCTGCCAGCTCTTTAGGCTTGCCTTTGATTGCCGACAAGGCGTTGAACAAGGTGTCTTGTATCAAGGTTGATTTGCCGGAACCACTGGGACCCGTGAGACACACCAGTTTGTTCAGCGGTATATCAAGAGTGATGTTCTTCAGGTTATTGCCACGCGCGCCTTTGAGCGTGATGCTTTGTTTTTTCGCGATCTTGCCTGCACCTGCCGTGGTCCGATTGTTGGTTCGTGCGGGCAGTGTCAGTTGTTTGCTACCGTTCAAGTACTGGGCCGTAAGAGATTGCTTTTTTGCCAGGAGTTTTGTCGGCTTGCCGTTGAACACGATGTTGCCGCCTGCCTTGCCAGGACCTGGACCAATATCGATAATGCGATCGGCCGCCAACATGAGTTGAGGGTCGTGCTCGACTACCAGCAGGGTATTGCCTGCATCGCGCAGGCGTTGCAATACACGAATGACTCGGTCCATATCCTGAGCATGCAAGCCGATACTCGGTTCATCCAGTACGAACAATGTATTGACCAATGATGTGCCGAGGGCCGTCGTCAGATTGATCCTTTGCACTTCGCCACCGGACAAGGTGCGTGACTGGCGATCGAGCGTCAGGTACGCAAGTCCGACATCATTCAGATAGCTCAGGCGTGTCTGCATTTCTTCGATGACCATCTTCGTCGCGTCATCGACATCCCGGTCGTTGATGCGGTTGACGAAGGCCAATGATTTTTCCATCGGTAATTGCATCAGATCGACCAGATTCAGGCCGGGGAGCTTGGCCATGACCTTGTCTGATAGTGGTGCGTCGGCGGATCGGTATCGTTTGCCCGGTTCAATGGCCGCTTTCGCATCGTCGAGCGTACCGACTCGCCACATCAATGATTCAGGCTTGAGTCGAGCACCGTGACAGGCAGGGCATTCGTCGTAACTGCGGTATTTGGCCAGCATGACGCGCACATGCATGCGGTAGGATTTACGTTCGAGCCAGTCGAAGAAACCCTTGACACCATACCAGGCGCTTTTCCCGGTTTTGCCGTCACCTTGCACCACCCATTGTTGATGCGCAGGTTTGAGTTTTTCGAACGGAACGTCCATGGGTACTTTGGCAGACTTGGCCGCGCGTTCCATATCGCGTTGACAGATCTTGCCTTTCTCGGTCTGAAAGACTTTGACCACACCGCCTTTGATCGATTTGCTCTCATCGGGAATGGCAAGGCGGTAGTCAATACCAATGACCCGCCCGAAACCACGACAGGTTTCGCAGGCGCCCATTGGCGAATTGAACGAAAAGCTTGATGGCATCGGCTCCTTGTACCGACGTTTGCAGGTCTCACACTGCAAGGCAACTGAATAGGAAAGCGAGCGTGTTGATTGCCGTTCTTCGTCCAGCTCGTGTACCGTGACCTTGCCTTGTCCGTAACGTAGCCCCGCCTCAATAGCTTCGACAAAGCGACCACTGTTTGCGTGAGTGGCACGCAGGCGATCCTGAATGACATCCAGTTTTTTCTTGCCGGTTCGATGGATGCGCGTGTAGCCCTGCCGGTTCAGCCAGTCCTGAATTTCTTCCTTTGTGAAATTGTCAGGGATCGGGACTTCGAAGGTAACCATGACGCGCAGATCGGCGTCTGTATCAATCCAGTCCCTGCTGATGTTCTCCGGTGTATCGCGTCGGACTTTGCGGCCGCAGCCGCCACAGAAGAGTTCGGCGGTTCGGGCGAACAGCAGTTTGATGTGATCATTCAGTTCAGTCATCGTGCCAACCGTTGAGCGTGAGGTGCGCACCGGGTTTGTCTGATCGATGGCGATAGCCGGTGGTATACCCTCAATGCGGTCAACACGAGGCTTGTCCATGCGATCGAGGAACTGACGTGCGTACGGCGAGAAGGTTTCTACGTAGCGTCGCTGACCTTCGGCGTAGATCGTGTCAAAGGCCAGGGTGGACTTGCCACTTCCGCTGACACCGGTGATGACGATCAGCTCGCCATACGGCAATTTCAGATCGAGATTCTGCAGGTTGTTCTGATGAGCATTCTCGATCAGTATGTGCTTTGCCATGTGAACGCTTTTTTTCGAGGCTAAGGGTGTGTACTCTCGTGACTAATATACGCAGAAGGTGCGAATTGGGGTGACTGTCAATAAACAAGACATCAGTGCGTTTCAGCGAGATGGGTTTCTGGTTAGGCGGCAGCTGATCAGTCCGGATCGTGTCGCGCAGCTTGTCGAAGCGATCGACCATGCCTTGAACCCGGCGCTTGCGCCTGTCGAGTTCGAAGCCGATGTACATTATCCCGGCGCACCGGCATCGCGACAAGCGCCAGGTGGTCAGACACCGCGCCGTCTGTTGCATGCCTACGGGCGGGATCGTCTGTTTCAATCGGTCGGACAAGATCCGGACGTGGTCGCGACGCTCAAGGCCTTGATGGCTACCGACTCGCTTCGTCTGTCGCAGAATCATCACAACTGCGTCATGACAAAACATCCGGGCTATAGCAGTGTCACGAGCTGGCATCAGGACATCCGCTACTGGCGCTTTGATCGTCAGGAATTGGTCAGTACCTGGTTGGCACTTGGACCAGAAAATGAAGCAAACGGTGGCTTGTTGGTCATTCCCGGATCACATAACGAACCCTTCGAATTGGGGCAGTTCGATGCTGCCTTGTTCTTGCGCACGGACATTCCGGCCAATCAGGAACTTCTGGAGCGTGCTCGGCCAGTCGATCTTGATGCAGGTGATATGTTGTTCTTTCATTCACGTACCTTGCATGCGGCAGGGCAGAACACCAGCAATATTGTCAAACGATCCTTGGTCTTCACGTATCGCGACGAAGATAATCGACCGATCCCGGAAACGCGTTCCGCGGTTTACGAAGATATCCCCATTGTCTGAGTCACCTTCTTTACCCGCGTCAACTGCCATGATGGCCATGTTCGAGCATAGTGTGTTGGATGGCGACTGGGCCCGGCGTTTCGTCGGCACCGACGCGGTGTTTGATGTCCGGGTGGTTGCTGATCACGCTGACGAACTGAGCGACGCTGAGCATGAGGCAGTTGCGAAGGCTGTCGCACGGCGACGCAACACGTTTTCGTCCGGTCGTGCCTGCGCACGCACGGCGCTACTCGGTATTGGTGTTTCGCAGGCGCAGTATCCTGACGGACTTTTAAAGCAGGAAGATGGCTCGGTTGGCTGGCCCGTAGGTACGATCGGCAGTATCAGTCACACGGATGAGTGGGCGATCGCTGTCGCCGCGTCTGACGACCAGGGAATCGTATCGCTGGGTATTGATCTTGAGGTCATCGAACGCCTCCATTCCCCCGTACTGAAGACAATCGCGACAGACGAGGAAAGGATCAGGCTGGCACAGGAGAATGTGCAGGACTGGCAATCTGCTGCACTATTCAGTATCAAGGAGAGTCTTTACAAATGCCTGCGCCCGCACCATGGTGCATTCATCGGCTTTCGAGATGTCGAATTGTTGATACCGACGGAGCCACTGAAAGGTGTATCGGATGTCGTAGATGGCCTGGCCATGTACCAGCCGTCCATACGTTTTTTGTCGGACGCTCTGATTGCGCAGTTTGACGAACGGCGTTTGCGCGCTCGGGTCACTGTGTTCAATGGCTTTGTTTTGAGTGTCGTTTGCTATTCCGATTCCGAGGCGATCGCAGGCGATAGTCAAGGCACTTTTGTGACGAGCTAGAGCTTGCTCAGGCCTTGGCGCCAGCAGAGTTCAGCGGGTGGTTATGCGGAGAAGGGCCGCTGGCTGCTATCGTATGCACCCATGTCCTACCTTATAACCATCTCAGACTCCACCAGATTCTTCCAGACATGACTGCAATGCCAGACGTCGGACCGGATACCACTGTCAGTGCGCGTGATGCGCTTGGCATCGACAGTGATATTCGCGTACCCAGTTTTTCAAATTCCAGCGAGCATGTGCCGGAAGTGGATGATGCCTATCGCTTTGATCGTGATGTCAGCCTCGCGATTCTCGCAGGCTTCGCACAGAACCGTCGGGTACTCGTACAAGGGTTTCATGGCACTGGCAAGTCCACACATATCGAACAGATTGCAGCGCGGTTAAATTGGCCGTGTTTACGGGTGAACCTTGATGGTCATATTTCGCGGCTGGATATGGTCGGACGTGATGCCATCGTGTTACGCGACGGTCAACAGGTCACCGAATTTCAGGAAGGCATATTGCCTTGGGCATTGCAGCGGCCTGTGGCCTTGATCTTTGATGAACTTGATGCCGGGCGCCCGGATGTCATGTTTGTGATTCAACGCATTCTTGAAAAAGATGGCAAGTTCACTTTGCTGGATCAGAATCGAGTGATCACCCCGCACAGTGGATTTCGTTTGTTCGCTACGGCTAACACGATTGGTCTTGGCAATCTCAATGGTTTGTATCATGGCACGCAGATGTTGAATCAGGCGCAGGTCGATCGCTGGAATATCGTGGCGCGACTGAACTACCTCAAGCCTGAAGCCGAGGCGCATATCGTCAATGCACGGGTACCTGAGTTATCGAGCAAAGCTGAGGGCGATAAACTGGTTGCTTCGATGGTGGAATTAGCAAACCTGACACGCTCAAGTTTTGCCGCCGGGGATGTCAGTACGGTTATGTCACCGCGCACGGTAATAAGCTGGGCTGAAAATTTCCTGATCTTCGATGATCTTGCCAAGGCGTTTCGCCTGTCTTATCTAAACAAGTGCGATGACGCGGAGCACTCGATAGTGGCTGAGCTTTATCAGCGTGCTATCGGTGAAGAGCTGGCCGAATCCATCATACATCTGGACGATAGTGAGTGACCTCAAACGAGGCACTTAACGAGAAGGCCACCAATGTCCGGCTGCGGCGGCTGGAAAGACATGGTGCCGCCAGCCTGCGTGCGGTTTCGGGGCTTGGTGATGCTGAGTACCGTGCGCAGCGTTTGCGTATAGCAGGCATACCACGCGCTTTTGCCGCGCCGTATCTTGCCGTCGACTTCAATGATGCGAGTCTTTCGCAATGTCGTGGCGTCATGGATTCCTTAAGTCTGCGTCTTGCTCACAGCGACAATGCAGTGCATCGAGAACTGACGCCTGCAAGCGGGTTCTCAAGGCTGGTATTTGATGTGCTGGAGCAGTTGCGTTGCGATTCCTTGTACAGTGAAAATCAGCGAGGGGTTCGCGCTAACCTGGATGCAGCCTTTACTGCCTGGTGTCAACAGGCACACGGTGATGGTATCGCTGACAGCGGTTTGGGTGTCTTGCTGTATACCGTTATCCATATGGTACGTGCGCGTCTTATCGGTACGCTTGAGGATGAGACTGCCGAGGCCTTGATTGAGGCGACTCGGGCTAACCTGGGACCGTTGATCGGGCATGATCTCTATCATTTGCAGGCCTTGCGCTTTGCACAACGCGACTTTGCAGCATCAGCGCTGCGCATAGCGATGACCCTGGAAGCCATGATCGAGGCCGAAGAGGGTGAAGATTTCAACGACGATGCCAAGGTGCGTGAACGTCATGCGATTGTTTTACCGCCCGACTGGCAGGACGATGGACTCGAAGCTGATGGTTTTGTCGGTGGGGCAGCGGGTGCTGCTGACGCTGATGATACTGTTGATGCCGGGCAGTCATTGGATAAGGTGGGTGACTATCATGTGTTCACGACGGAGTTTGATGTTCAAGTCACCGGGGACTCATTGTTTCGTGACGACAAGCGACAGCGACTGCGCGTTGATCTGGACAAGCTGGTAGCGGCGCAGTCGGTCAGTGTGCCGAGACTTGCACGCGAACTCAAACAACTCTTTGCTGATCCGGCCCACGACGGCTGGTTGTTTGGTCAGGATGAAGGTTTGATTGATGCGCGAAGGCTTTCCCAATTGGTCAGCAATCCCGAATACCATCAAGTTTTCGTGCAACCGAGAGTCCAGCGCCAAAGCAATAGTGCGGTCAGTTTCCTGATTGATAACTCCGGCTCCATGAAACGGCAGCGTTTTGCGGCGGTCGCGGTATTGATCGATACACTGACCCATGCGCTGGATCTGGCCGGCGTCAGCACTGAAGTGCTGGGGCACACGACGGCCGACTGGAATGGGGGGCGGGCAATGCGAGCATGGCGCCGTGCGGGACAGATCGAAAATCCCGGCCGGATTGGCGAGGCGATGCATATTGTCTACAAGGACATCAATCAGTCCTGGCGTCGAGCGCGATCATCATTGGCCAGTTTGCTCGATACACAGCATTTTCGCGAAGGGCTTGATGGTGAGGCGCTGATCTGGGCCTATCGACGCTTGCAACAGCAGGATGTTGCAAAACGCTACCTCATCGTGATTTCTGATGGTGCGCCCATGGACTCGGCGACACACCATGCCAATCGCGACGGATTTCTCGACGATCACTTGCGTGGTGTGGCCGAAATCATCCAACGCCGTGGGGATGTGCAGGTCGCCGCTATCGGTATCGACCTTGATCTCAGCGATTTATACCGGCGCAGCGCCGCGCTCGATCTAGGTGGCACCCTCGGTAAACGGAGTTATCGCGTATTACATGAGTTGTTTGCCGAGACCCTGCGCTATCATTAGGCTCTGACCCGGTTATCACTGAAGCTTGAGCTTTCACCATGCGTCCCGAATACGATTTTCAAAGCACCGAAGCAGATGTGCAAGGTGTCTGGCAGGATTACAACGCCTTTGCTGTCACTGAGGATCCTGACCGGCCAAAGTACTACTGCCTTTCCATGTTTCCTTACCCCAGTGGCAGTTTGCATATGGGGCATGTGCGCAATTACACCATCGGTGACGTGGTATCGCGTTTCAAACGCATGCAGGGTTTTAATGTGCTGCAGCCGATGGGCTGGGATGCGTTTGGTTTGCCGGCTGAGAATGCCGCTATCAAGCACAAGACTGCGCCTGCGACCTGGACCTACCAGAATATTGACGAGATGCGTGAGCAGTTGCAGAAGCTCGGTATCGCTTATGACTGGTCTCGTGAGCTGGCAACCTGCAAGCCTGAGTACTATCGCTGGGAGCAGTGGTTTTTCACCAAGCTTGTAGAGAAGGGGCTGGCCTACAAAAAAATGGCCGTGGTCAATTGGGACCCGGTTGAACAGACTGTCCTGGCAAATGAACAGGTCGATGCCAATGGCTGTGGTTGGCGCTCCGGCGTCAAGGTCGAGCGACGTGAAATCCCGCAATGGTTCTTGAAGATTACCCAGTACGCGGATGAACTCCTGGAAGAGACCGACAAGCTTGAGGGCTGGCCGGACGCGGTGCGTACCATGCAGCGCAATTGGATCGGTCGTTCCGAAGGTGTGGAATTCGACTTCAGCCTGGCAGACGGTGATGGTGTCATTAGGGTGTACACCACACGTCCGGATACTGTGGCCGGGGTGACCTATATGGCTGTTGCGGCCGAGCACCCATTGGCCCGCAAGGCAGCTGAAACCGATGCGGCGGTCAAAGACTTCATTGACGAATGTGCCAATACCGGTACCTCGGAAGCGGCGATGGAAGCGATGGAGAAGCGTGGTGTGCCCTTGGGCATTTCGGTGACGAATCCGCTGTCAGGTGATGAGATCCCGGTTTATGTCGCGAATTTTGTATTGATGAGTTACGGCACCGGCGCTGTCATGGCTGTGCCTGGCCACGATCAGCGAGACTGGGAATTTGCGACAAAATATTCGCTACCGATCAAGCAGGTTGTGCAATCGACAAAGGCTTCGGTAGATCTGGCCGAAGGGGCGTTTGTAGACAAGGAAAATACCGAACTGGTCAACAGCGGTGAGTTTGATGGTCTCGATTACGCGGCTGGCATTGCGGCAACTTCCGAGTATCTTGTCAAGCACGCCAATGGTGAAAAACGAGTCAACTATCGTTTGCGCGATTGGGGTGTATCACGCCAACGTTATTGGGGATGCCCCATCCCGGTTATCTATGACAAGGATGGCAATGTACATGTAGTCCCGGAGGAAGATTTGCCTGTGCGATTGCCTGAGGATGTTGAATACTCAGGTGTGCGTTCGCCCATCAAGGAAGATGCTGATTTCATCAACACGACAGTCCCCGGAACCAACGAGCCGGGCATTCGTGAAACGGATACCTTCGATACATTCTTCGAGTCCAGCTGGTACTACGCACGTTTTTGTTGCCCGGACGCAGACACGATGCTGGATGAACGCGCGGACTACTGGTTGCCTGTTGATCAGTACATTGGTGGGGTTGAGCATGCCGTGTTGCATTTGCTCTATGCACGCTTTTTTCACAAACTGATGCGCGATGCCGGCTTGGTCGTGTCCGATGAACCGTTCAGTAATCTGTTGACGCAAGGCATGGTGGTTGCCGAGTCTTTCTATCGCGACGATGATGGCAAGCCGGTTTATTACAACCGCAAGGAGCTTGATATCAGCTACGACGATAAAGGTCGTATTGACTCTGCCAATCTGCTCGCCGATGGCAAGCCTGTCTCGGTCGGCCGTATCGAGAAGATGTCTAAATCGAAAAACAATGGCGTCGATCCGCTGGAAATGATTACGCGCTATGGCGCGGATACCATGCGCCTGTTTTCCATGAGTGACTCGCCACCTCACCAATCGCTTGAATGGAAAGAAGGCGGTGTTGATGGCATGCATCGATTCCTGAAACGAGTCTGGCGTGAGGTGGCTACCCTGGACGAGACGTTTATCGCTGCCGAGCTGGATGTCGAAACGCTAGACGATAATCAGAAAGCGTTGCGCCGCAAGACACATGAAACCATTGCCAAGGTCAGTGATGATATTGAACGTCGTATGACGTTCAATACCGCGATTGCATCAATGATGGAGCTCTTCAACGAGATTGGACGCTTCAATGATCTGACAGAACAGGGAAAAGCTGTCAAACATGAAGCGGTAGCCGCATTGATCCGCTTGCTAAGTCCGTTTACACCTCATATCACTCATGAACTGTGGCAAGGCATCGGGTTTACAACTGCCTTGATCAATGAAGCATGGCCGGAAGTTGACGAGGACGCTCTGGTCCGAGATGAGTTGGAATTGGTTGTGCAGGTCAATGGCAAGCGCAGGTCGTCGATCAAGGTGGCCGCTTCAGCATCAAAAGACGATTGCGAAGCGGCAGCGCGGGCCGATAGCGGTGCGTTAAAGCATCTTGATGGACTAACCATACGCAAGGTCATAGTAGTGCCAGGACGACTGGTGAACATTGTCGCCAACTGAGCACTCGTCAAATTCGGCTGGCCGGTTTTCGGCGTTAACCAGTAATGCTTATCTGTTGTTGGTTATAGCGCCACTGCTGTGGGGTGGTAATGCGGTAGCAGGGCGCTTGGCAGCCGCTCACTGGGAACCGTTTACCTTGACGTCGGTCCGTTGGGGTGTTGCAAGCTTGATATTGCTGCCGTTTGCCTGGCGACCGCTAATCCAGGACTGGCCGGTTCTCAAACGATACTGGCCAGTGCTTTTTGTATTGGGCGCGTTTGGCATGAGCCTGTTCAACCTGTTCATGTATCTCGCTTTAAAACATACCACTGCCATCAATGCGAGTATTGAGCAGGCTTCCATGCCTGTATTCATCATGCTGCTGAATTTTATTTTTTTATCACAGCGGGTCAGAGTCTTGCAATTAGTGGGTGTCTCGGTAACGCTGATTGGTGTGTTGCTGACAGCGACAGCGGGGGAGCCACTGAAGTTTTTTACCAATGGTCTTAATCGCGGTGACGCCATCATGATCCTGGCAAGCGTATTTTATGCGCTTTATACGTTTGGTCTGCGCTGGCGGCCGAAAGTACACTGGATGAGTTTCATGTGGGTGATTTCGATCAGTGCCTTCATCATGACGATACCGTTTGCCAGTTGGGAGTTGTCTCAAGCTCCGTTTGCAATGCCAGCTTATCCTGGTTGGTTGATTCTGGTTTATGTCGTGATTTTTCCGACCGTGATCAGTCAATTGGCTTATGCCCGAGGGGTCGAACTCATCGGTAGTAATCGGGCCGGTTTATTTATCAATCTGGTGCCGATTTTTGGATCACTGCTGGCTGTGTTGATCGTTGGTGAACGATTTCAATGGTTTCACGCAGCGGGGCTTGTACTGGTTCTCGGTGGTATCGCTCTGGCGGAGCGCAACGCTGCGCGTTAGTCGGCAGCTCAGGCGTCCTCGCTGAAAGCAAGACTCCCTGAGAGTTAGCCATTACTACTCGACGAGTGTCTTTCGGCACTGATCGTAAACAGGAATCGCTTTCGCTCAGGGTCATAACGCCTCACACTCAAACCAATACCTTGTCCAAGTAACCAGCTGGGATTTTCTCGGTTCACCGGCGTCGCTTGAGTCCGGTTTATTTCATAGTGGGTAGAGAATTGTTCTTCGAGATCGTCTTTGTATACCTTGACGTCAAGTGCAAGTCCATCGATAGCAGCGTACAGCCTGTCTTTGCGAAGACCGACTATGGTCGCTGAATAGGTTTTCTTGTTTTCAGTACTGAGATCCGAACTGAAAACACTTTGGATGACGGCGAATTTGATACGTTTGTCGAGTTGACGCTGTATCTGTCTGGCCCGATTGGCTGCGCTGATAACCTGCGTTCGGAGTATTTCGTCGTTGGATGATGGTTCCAACGGTTCCATTGCCAACGCTTCGAGAAGTTCCTTGTGCGTGAAAATCCCGACGATTTCACGCATCGGTGACGAGAAACGCGCATAAGCAGCAGCTTTCAAAGCGTGATGAATATCCGGCTCAGGCTGAAACACTGATGCCCTCTGCGACTGCATGATCAGGCGCTGGATGGTGGCTTTCAAGCGGTGGCTAGCTCTGTCATCCGGTAAGTTACGCACATACTGGGCGAGTGAAGAGTTTTCCTGCCAGCGCCAGCGATCATCAAGCTGTCTTGTCTCAATCAACGCATCAAGCGTTTGCCTTAGTCTCTTGCTGTTTTTGGACAATGGCGCTTCATGCACACGATAGACTGCCTGCAATGCATCGGAATGTCCCTGCAAGGCCATCAGTAGTTCCGCGCCCTGCATATTGCATAACAGGCTGATTTGCTCATTGTATTGTTCCGTCATGTATCGATGGCGACGTTCGGCACGAAATTGATCACTTGTTGCATCAACACTGATGGCCGTTTCACTGCGATCGAAAGGGACGACACCGCGCTGGGCGCTGTTGCTGATCAGTTTTTCACCCAACACTTGCAGTAATTTCAATGAATGGCGGTACGGAACCTCAGCCGCCATAGTGTCGGTATCGATTTCGTTATAACTGGACAGGTCTGGCCCGTTCTGCGCGCAGTTCATCAGGGCTCGCTCTGAGTCGAGCTGTGGAAAACTGCAATGTGTGTCGAGCCAGTTTTGTACTCCACCGTAGCTAAGCTTGGCCTGTGAGCAAATCAACGCGCGCACGACACGGGTTTGCTGCAAGCTCGCATCGTGATTGAGGCGGATGTCGAACACCAATGCACGACGGTTTACATTGGGGTTCAGAGAGACAAGGCCTTCTGACAAGCTACTTGGCAGCATCGGTAAAGCCAGTAGCGGGGTATAAAAAGTTGCTCCGCGTTGCAAAGCTTCATCGAACAAGGCGGAACCAGGGCGCACGTAGTAGGCGGCATCTGCAAGTGCGTAACGCAGGCGATACCCGTCAGTGGTTTCTTCAATGTACAAGGCCTGGTCCAGGTCACGCGAATCTGGATTGTCGATCGTGACAAATGGCAATGCTGTGAGATCGTCAAGCGTTGGATCGTCATGTCCGGGGTTTGCCAAGTAGTGATCAGCTTCAGACATTGCCTTGTCCGAGTGTTCAGTATGCAGCTCCAGAGATTCCAAGGTCTCGAGGATGAAGTTTTCGGCGGCGGGTATTTTCATCTAATCATCAATCGTGTCGATCAAGTTGTTCAAGGCTGGCGATCAATGATCGGGTCCGGACAGTACTCGCGACGTTTGCATTGTTTGCAATATTCGCCAAGGTAGAGTGTATCGATCCATCCCATCAACTCATCAAGATCCTGTTTATCGTCAAAAACGAAGCCCGCTTCAAAATTTCGTTTGTCCTGATGCTTGGCGCCCATGCCGGCGCCGGTCAGATTCGCCGAACCGACAAAGGCCAGCCGGCCATCAATGACGATCGCTTTGGTATGCACCCGAGGGCATAGTATTCGTTCGAATAACTCGTTGTTGATCAAGGTATCGAAAGTGTCAAATTCTTCGCGAAAACGAGGGCCGGGCTCTTTGGCATGAATAAGTCTGACAGCCACATTGCGCTCGACCAGATCAGCCAGTACGGCAAGTAGTGGTTCGAAATGGCCATTTACATCGACGTGCAAGTCCTTGATGTCGGCGGTGACAATCCAAAGAAACTGACGCGCCTGCGGCAGCTCGGTCTGCACAAAGCTCGTGTAGATATCGCGATTGAGTACCAGACGATGCATGACAGGAGTGTAGCGTTTGCCCATCTTCAGCGGGGGAACTAGTACACTAGGAAAGGAGTAAATAGGAGAATTATGAAATGAACAAGCTTGTTTCACGATCAGCCGCCATTTTGGCCGGCCTTGGCCTCACCACGATGGTTCACGCAGCCGATGGCCTGGTGGTTGTTAAAAGTCCGCACAGCGTTGATGCGACTCTCGATAAACTGACGACGGTACTTGAGTCCAAGGGTATGAACATATTCGGACGCGTCGATCATGCCGCTGGCGCTGCCGCGTCAGATCTCGAACTGAGACCAACTTCGCTATTGATGTTTGGCAACCCTAAAATCGGTACGCCGTTGATGCAGTGTTCTCAAAGCATCGCTATCGATCTTCCGCAAAAGATGCTTGCCTGGCAAGACGAAGATGGTCAGGTGTATCTCGGATATAACGATCCGGCTTTCCTGAAGTCTCGACATGCCACCGAAGGCTGTGATGAAGTTTTTGAAAAAGTCAGCGGTGCTCTGGCAAATTTCGCCAAGGCTGCAACGGCTGAATAACTGCGTGCGTATTTTCTATCAGGTGTAATGGTTAAGGTTATTGCAATGATAAGCCGTCATTGGGTCAACGCCTGCCGTAGCCTGTGTATGTTGTTCCTGATAGCTGCAGCAAGTGGCTGTGGCTATCATCTACGCGGTAGCGTTACAGAACTGACTGACCCCGGCAGTATCTTTGTCGACGCATCCCGCGATCTTTCCATCGATGATGATTTACGTGATGCCTTGCGTGCCCGGGCTTTTACGCTTACCACCAATCGTGATGAAGCTGAAATACTGCTTCGCGTAACGGGCGAAGAGCAAGAACAGCGTGTCGTATCGGTACAGAGCACCGGTACTATCAGTGAACTGGAACTTATTCATGCGGTTGATCTTCAGATAGCCGAGTCCGTCGATGATCAGCCTCCGGTCTATGATTCGGACAAGGTGGCCAATCGCATTGAAGTCCGTCGCGAGTACACATTTGACGAAACAGGCATACTCGGCAAGGAAAACGAAGCGAGAATACTGCGTGTTGAAATGCGTGACGAATTGGTACGTCAGATCATTCTTCGCACCATCGCCAGTCTTACGTCTTCCGCCAGAGCAGCTCTTTAGCAGATCGTTTTTCTTGTCAGTAGCCGCGATTGCGATCTACCAACCCGGCTGGCTTATCACCGTTGTGCATCATTTCCATGCTGTCAGCAATTTGTTGTGTCGACTCACGAATCGGTGTCGGCGCTGCAAGGTGAGGTGTGATGATGATTTTTTCGTGTTTCCAGAACGGATGGTTCGCAGGCAAAGGCTCTTCGCAAAAGACATCGAGCAAGGCACCAGCGATTTTGCCGCTGTCCAGTGCGGCCAGTAAATCTGATTCGACCAGATGAGCGCCGCGCCCCGGATTGATCAGATACGCGCCATCAGGCAATTTTGCGAAAAGCTCGGCGTTCAGAAGGCCCTTGGTTTCTGGTGTCAGAGGTAACAGACACACCAATACCGACAAGGGTTTGAGGAAGGACGTGAGATTGTCCTGGCCATTAATCGACTTGATGCCGTCCGGTAGCTTTCTAGGGCTGCGGCTCCAGCAACTCACGCTATAGCCATTATTGAAAAGTCGAGCTGCGACCTGACCGCCCAGGGCCCCTGCGCCGAGTATCCCGACATGTACCCGCTTGGCCGCTGGTGTGCGAGTGTCATGTGCCCAACGACTTTCCTTCTGCGCTTGCTGGAGCACGGGGAATTGACGATGTGCATGCAGAACACCGTACAACACATATTCCTCCATCTTTACACCCATGCCTGCATCGTGTAGCCGGACAATAGGAATGTCTGTCGATAGCCGCGGGTGATTCAGGAGTGATTCGACACCGGCAGCGAGTGAATAAACGCAACGTAAGGACACAAGATCGTCGAAGAAATCTTCCGGCGGTTGCCAGACAATCGCATCTTTTATCAGCGACTTGTCGCCATTGTAGGGGTAGGGATGAATGATCGAGTCGGGCAAGGCTTCACGCAGTGCTGCCAGCTGACGACCTTGATCATCGCCAGCGCAGTAGTACAGTATCGTCACGGGATGCGCAGGGCCGTCGCAAACGATCGGTCGGTGTAAAGTAGCGGTTCGCCACCGGTGGTCCTGACATCGACAACCTGACCAGTAGATATTGTGCGTGCCTTTCAAGGTTGATGACTCGAGACGACAATCAAGCGCGACCAGGGCGTCTTTAAGTATCGGAGAACCTGTCGTCAAGTTACTCCAGGTACCGGTCTGGAACCGGTCTGCATTCTCGTCCTCGGTAAGCCCGGCGAAAACCATACCGAGATTCTGTTGTTCGCTATTGAGGATATTGATGGCGAAATGCTTGTTCGCATTTGCCTGTACACAAAATTCATTGTCGGCATTGACGCAGACCAGAACCAGTGCCGGCTCAGCACAGACTGAGCACATTGAACTGACGGTAAGTCCGGCGCGTTGTTTGCCGTCACTGGTCGTGACGACTGATACGCCGTTAGCGGCTTGTGACAGCGCTGACGTGAATGCCGAGGCAGTTATCGAGTTCACGTCAGCGCAAGGTCAGTTTTATCAGGACTTTTTCGGATAGTCACGTGTCGCCGCGCCAGTGTAGACCTGACGTGGGCGACCGATGCGGAATTCTGCATCTTCATGCATTTCCATCCAGTGAGAAATCCAGCCAACGGTACGTGACATGGCAAACATGACGGTAAACATGTTCATCGGAATGTCCAGAGCACGCAGAATGATGCCGGAGTAAAAATCAACGTTTGGATAGAGTCGGCGTTCCACGAAGTACTCATCCGCCAAGGTGGCTTTCTCAAGTTCCATGGCCAGTTCGAACAACGGTTGATCACCGTCGAGCTCCTTGAGCAGGTCATGACACATTTTCTGAATCAGTTTGGCGCGTGGGTCAAAGTTCTTGTAGACCCGGTGTCCAAAACCCATGAGGCGGAAAGGATCGTTCTTGTCCTTGGCGCGCGCGATGGTTTGTTCGATGGTTTCACCAGAATAGAGAATGGCGTCCAGCATGTTGATGACCGCTTCATTTGCGCCACCGTGGGCTGGGCCCCAGAGGCAGGCAACGCCTGCAGCGATCGAGGCAAAAGGATTGGCACCGGAGCTACCGGCGAGTCGTACAGTTGACGTACTGGCGTTCTGTTCATGATCAGCATGCAGGATCATGATCAATTCAAGCGCTTTGACGGCGACCGGATTGGGTACGAAGTTTTCCGCAGGTACGGCAAACATCAAACGGGTAAAGTTTTCGACATAACTTAGTGTGTTGTCGGGGTACATGAATGGACGGCCATTCGAATGGTTGTAACAGTAGGACGCGATAGTCGGCAACTTCGCGATCAAGCGTTGCGCTGAAATTTCGCGATGTTCCGGATTAGTGATATCGAGTGAGTCGTGATAGAACGAAGACATAGCGCCAACGGTTCCGACCAGCATCGCCATCGGGTGCGCGTCATAACGAAAACCATCGATGAAGTCGCGAATGTTCTCGTGCACCATCGTGTGATTTCTGATGATGTTATTGAAGTTCTCTGATTGTGCCGGTGTGGGTAGCTCTCCGTACATCAGCAGGTAGCAAACCTCGAGGTAGTTGCTGTGTTCGGCGAGTTGCTCGATTGGGTAGCCACGATAAAGCAGGATGCCTTCGTCTCCATCGATGAACGTGATAGCGCTCTTGCAGCTAGCTGTTGTTGCGAAACCTGGGTCGTAGGTAAACAGACCAGTTTCCTTGTACAGGCTTCTTACGTCCACGACATCAGGGCCATGAGTTGGGCTGATTCTTGGCAGTGAGGCCTCTTTTCCTTCGGCGGTCTTGACGTTTACGGCTTTATCGCTCATCTAATAATTCTCCTCAATTCAACGGATAGTATAGAGCTAAAGAGCCGTTTTCCCGCCAATAGATACTATTTGCGCCGGAAATTGGGCGGAAAATGCTGATTTCAGGGTCTTCTATACTAAGTTATCTTCAGGTTTACCGACCTGTCTGCAACGAAAACGTTCGGTCCCCTAGCCATGCTCAGCGCCAAATCAGATGTGAGAAAGTTCTGCTCCTTGACAGCGATTGGAATGCTGGTGTTTATAGTCGGCTGTGCCGGCTCAGGTCAGAGTGCTCGGACCGATGACGTGGGTGTCGCGGTCCTCGGCTTCACTGAACGACCGGGGGTTGAATCAGGAGTCAACCGTGCGGCGATGGGCCACGAATTTGGCGAACTGCTAGAGGAACGTGCTGGTTTTACTGTGATCCCGCATGAGCAAGTTCAGCGCAAGATAGGCGCGGAGCGACTCGCCGCTATCAACGCACGGTTCGCCGAGCGGGCGGAGTACCTGCCGACTGATCTTCAGGTGGTAATGGCGGCCGGTGTTGGCGCTCGTCGCGCAGTCATTGCACGTCTTGAATCAGATGCGGTACGGGGGTTGCCACCGAGAAGCGAATCAGTTGCCAATCGCCAGAACGGCGTGATGAAGGATCGTGAACGAATCGTTCTGGCGACGCGCCGAAGCTCACGCATGTCGGTGACGATGTTCGACTTGCAAACAGGACGTAAGTTATGGGAACGGGTGTATGCCGTGGAGCCCGAAACCAGTACGGCGTATGTGCATTATTTTGGTAGTAGTTTCAGTGGCAGTTTGGCTGCGGCCTTGGCCAATACCATGGTCAATGGCGTGAAACTGCCGGCTAATCCCGCACCGCCCAGTCTCAGACTGACATTGCGCTCCTTGCTTCGCGAAGCGGTCAGGAATATGCCGACGTTCTAGAGCGAGTTGCGCAACACGATCAAAATGATTCCGCTTACCGCGAGCACAGCGCCTGCCCATGCGCCAGCGGCGGGGCGTTCTCTTGATAAAATCCATATGATCGGAATCAGCATGACGGGCGTCGTCGAGGACAAAGCCGCGCTGATGCCCATGGCGCCGTGCGCGAAAGCGAACAACAAGAGCGACATGCCAATGGCCATACCAAGCATGCCACTGATCAGCGTACGCGTGAACAGAATTGCCGTCATTGCCGATTGCGCACGAGAAATATCCGGAACGATAAACCGCAGGGCATAGAGCGCCACGAGTGCTATGCCCATGCGAATGGTCGTCACCGTAACCGGGTCGGCGCCGTGAGCCAGGGTTGGGGCAAGTAACAATGAGCTCACAGCTTGGCCCAGAGCCGCCAGCAGACCGATCAGGATGCCGATCGACAAGCGACCGCGTACCGACTCCCAGACATGCACCTGATCACGTCGTTTGCCATAGACGATGGCGATTACGACGCCTGCGGCCACCAGTACGCATCCTGCGACGGCCGGCAGATTCAAATTCTCATCCAGTATCAACCAGGCGAGAATGACGGTAAACGGTGCGTTGCAGGCGAATAGTATTCCGGTACGTCTTGGGCCGAGTCGACTCAAGGTGACGAACAACGCCGTGTCACCGATAAAAATGCCGATGACGCCTGAGATGATCAGTTGCGGCCAGTCGCTGGCGAGTATTGGTTCTCCGACACCGCGTACCGCGACAAATGCGAGCATGACGACGAACACCATCGCCACACGTATGCGAGTAAAGGCGAAACCGCCCAGTTCCTTGGCGGCACCTACGGCGAAAAGACTACCGATCGCCCAGCTTAACGCTGCACCGAGCGCCGCCAGTTCACTGATCAAGAGGGTTGCAGTTGCCTGGTGTTGTCAACACCCAAGTCTAGTGCTGCAGAATCTGACTAAGGAACATTTTCGTACGCTCGGATTGTGGATTGTTGAAGAACTCCGTCGGTACATTTTCTTCAACAATTTGCCCTTCATCCATGAAGATTACGCGGTCGGCGACGGTCTTTGCAAAGCCCATTTCATGGGTTACGCAGATCATTGTCATACCTTCTTCAGCCAGTTCGATCATGACATCGAGTACTTCCTTGATCATCTCTGGATCAAGTGCTGAGGTGGGTTCATCAAACAGCATGACTTTCGGGCTCATGCAGAGCGATCGTGCGATAGCAACACGCTGTTGCTGTCCGCCAGAGAGTTGTCCGGGGAATTTGTTGGCCTGCTCGGGGATCTTTACACGCTCCAGATATTTCATGGCAATTTCCTCAGCTTCAGCCTTGGGTTGCTTGCGTACCCAAATTGGCGCGAGTGTGCAGTTTTCAAGCACGGTCAGGTGGGGAAAGAGATTGAAGTGCTGAAACACCATGCCGACTTCGCGGCGAACTGCTTCTATTTGCTTGAGGTCATTGGTCAATTCGACACCATTGACAATGATATCGCCCTTTTGATGTTCCTCGAGGCGATTGATACAGCGAATCATGGTCGATTTACCTGAGCCGGATGGGCCGCAAACGACTATACGTTCGCCACTTTTGACTTCAAGGTTGATGTCGCGAAGGACGTGAAAGTCGCCATACCATTTGTGCATCGCACGAATCGTGATGGTCGACTCGCCGAGGCTACGTTCAGTGGAACTGCTGGATTGAGTATTTTCCATGAGTCAGACCTTATCGCTTGTGGCCAGTGTGGAGTTTGTTTTCCAGATAGAGCGAGTAGCGCGCCATTGCAAAACAGGAGATGAAAAAGAACAGTGCAACAAACAAGTAAACCTCGTTGGTCAGACCATTCCATTTGGTATCGGCTAACGATGCCCGTCCAATTCCCAGAGGGTCGAGTAAGCCGATAACGATGACCAGTACTGAATCCTTGTACAAACCGATAAAGGTATTGACGATGGCGGGGATTGATATCTTCAATGCCTGAGG
>CAYULV010000037.1:0-16830 GCA_964445655.1 uncultured Granulosicoccaceae bacterium
TACCGCAGCAATTGCCTTGAATACCTCTGGCGACGGCGGATAGGGATTTTCATTGGTGTTCAGTTTGACAATACCATCCCCCTGACGCTGCTCCCCGGGAACGTAGGGCGTCAATCGGCGTACAGTATCTGTCCAGAACCGGCTCATGCGAAGTCTGTTTGGTTTTGTGTGATTGGATGAAGAAAGTTTGCGGTTAAACGTTCAAAGCAACAATAGCGCCTGGACGAATCGTGGCAATTACTTGGTACCTGAAATTATTCGTCAAGCAAGGCACTCAGTTCACGACTAGCCGCCTGAATAGGTGCCAGAAAATCCAGAGCAGCCGTGAAAGGAACGCGCATGCACGGCGCATGAAACGACAAGGTGGCATACAAGCGTCCAGCGGAGTTTCTGACCGGTACTGCAAGCGCAACCATGCCGTCGATATATTCTTCATTGTCAGTTGCAAATCCACGTTCTGCAGTCAAGTTCAATTCTTCCAACAAAGCACTCTGACTGACGAGCGTATTCGCCGTGAAACGCCGCAAGCGCGTGTTTTTGATTACCCGCTCGCGCCGCACCTCATCGAGAGAACTCAGGTACATTTTTCCACCCGCGGTCGCGCAGGCAGGTACCCGAGAACCAATCTGCAGATTCACACGCACAGGCCAGTGGGTTTCGGCCCGGTCGAAATAAATCATTTCATTGCCATCGGGCACCGAAATATTGCAAGTCTCACCGATTTCCTCAGACAAGGTCTTGAGTATGGCGCGTCGCTGCGCCTGAATAGGGGCGGACGCAAGAATACCCAAGGCCATGGAATGCAGGCGGGTGCCAGCCTGTAAACCGCGCCCACTGATTCTCGTCTGCAGAAAACCATGCTCCTCCATTGATGCGCAAAGCCTGTGGGCGCTTGCTTTCGGAATGGCAAGCTGATCGGCAAGGTCGGTCGGCGTCAAGGGTCGATCAGACGCAGCAATCGCCTCCAGAATGTCCAGCACACGGGTCACCGTCGACCCTTTGAGAATCGGGGTATCTGGATGTTTCACGCTACTCATAAGAGATAATTCGCACCTTGGATGGGAATCACTGTATGAATAATGAGATTTCCAGTACCATTATTCGAATATTCCTTGTGACCCAATCGATTTTTCGGCGGCACCATGACTGACAGTTTTGATTATGTGGTAATCGGTGCTGGCTCAGCTGGCTGTGTACTGGCAAACCGCCTTTCGGCTGATGGTACTACAACCGTCGCACTGCTGGAGGCGGGCGGTCGTGACTGGAACCCGTGGATTCATGTACCCGTAGGCTACTTCAAGACCATCCATAACCCGAAAACCGACTGGTGTTATGTCACCGAACCTGATCCCGGCCTGAACGGACGAAAGCTGAAATGGCCTCGCGGCAAGGTCCTCGGTGGCTGCAGTTCCATCAACGGCCTGCTGTATGTGCGCGGCCAGCATCAGGATTACGACCGTTGGGCTTCCCTGGGTTGTCAGGGCTGGTCATATTCGGATGTACTCCCCTATTTCAAGCGGTCCGAGAATCATTCTCGCGGCGCCGACGGGTTCCACGGCGTCGATGGCCCGCTGCATGTCAGCGATATGTCGTTCAAACGACCCGTCTGTGACGACTTCATCAAGGGTGTTGCCGAGCTTGGAACCCCAGTAAACGACGATATCAATGCCGAGAATCAAGAAGGTGTTGGCTATTTCCAACTGACGACTCATAAAGGGCGGCGATGCAGTACAGCTGTGGCCTATCTTAACGGCGCCCGATCGCGTTCAAATCTTTCCATCATCACGCATGCGATGGTCAAGCGCATCGGCTTCGACAACAAACACGCTTCATCGGTGCACATAGAGCAAAAAGGTAAGCCGCGCGAAATTCGCGCACGCCGTGAAATCATCCTTGCCGCCGGGGCAATCGGCTCGCCACAACTGTTGCAAGTGTCTGGTGTCGGC
Source organism: uncultured Granulosicoccaceae bacterium (assembly GCA_964445655.1). Lineage (GTDB taxonomy): Bacteria > Pseudomonadota > Gammaproteobacteria > Granulosicoccales > Granulosicoccaceae > Granulosicoccus. The sequence goes on from CAYULV010000037.1 coordinate 1,947, forward strand.
CCAGGTCAGGTACTGCAGGATGCGGGTGTGGAGACTTTGGTCGACGCGCCCGAAGTGGGCGAAAATCTTCAGGACCACTTGCAGATTCGTTCGGTGTACAAGACAAAGAAGCCAGTGACCCTCAACGACGAACTATCCAACAATTGGCAAAAGATGCGCGCAGGCCTTGAATACATCGCCAACCGTAGTGGCCCACTGTCGATGGCTGCAAGCCAGGTTTATGCGTTCTGTCGCACTCGCTTGTCCAACGAACGTCCCGATATCCAGTATCACTTCCAGCCTTTGTCAGCTGATTCCCCTGGAGAAGGCCTGCATCCGTTTTCCGCTATCACGGCATCGGTTTGCCAACTCCGGCCCGAGAGCCGCGGCTCGATCCAGATTCAATCCGGCGATGCAAACCAACATCCGATCATTCGGCCAAATTACCTGTCAACCGACTTCGACTGCCAGACGGCTATTGAATCATTGAAATTCACTCGAAGAATTATGGAGACCGAGGCCATGCGTGAGCATATTGCTTCAGAATATCCCCCCAATTCAAACGCAGGCAGCGACGAAGAGATCCTTGATCAAGCGCGAAACATCGCCAACACGATCTATCACCCGACCAGTACATGTCGCATGGGCAATGACGAGCGAGCCGTGGTTGATACACGACTGCGGGTCAACGGCGTGACCGGATTACGCGTGGTCGATGCCTCGATCATGCCGGAAATTGTCTCTGGCAATACCAACGCCCCGACAATCATGATTGCCGAACGTGCATCTGATTTGATCATCGAGGATCGCCGGGAAGCAACGGTTGCAGTAGCATAGACGCGGTCCTCCATACAAGCTTGCCGGCTCATGTCAGTCTTTGATCGCGTTCTGACGAACGCTCGCAAACAGCAACGTCGAATAGTTCTGCCTGAAGCACAAGACGAGCGGGTTCTGCAAGCGGCCGTCAATGCCGTGGAGCAAAATATCGCCGCGCCAATCCTGCTAGGTGATAAGGCAGATATTCAATCTGCAATGAACGCCCAGGGACTCTCAACTGCGGGACTCGAATTGGTTGATCCGGCAAACGATCCACGCAGAGATCACTATGCTGCCTTACTGACTGAGAAACGTGCGCACCGGGGCATGACACATGAGAAAGCGCTCGATGCCTTGAATACACCCATCACCTACGCTTGCATGATGGTCGCCGCTGAAGATGCCGACGGCTGCGTGGCTGGCGCCGTAACCTCTACGGCCGACGTTGTTCGCAATGCCATGCGCTGTGTCGGCAAACGTGAAGGCGAGGCCCTGATCTCAAGCTGCTTTGTCATGTTGCTAAAGGCCGAGCATCCCGTCAGCGATGTCATGGTGATTGGTGACTGCGCGTTGGTAATTGATCCGGATGCAAAGCAACTCAGCTCCATTGCCGTTGCAACCGCTGAGACTGCCAAACAATTACTGGATATCGAACCACAAGTCGCGATGTTGTCATTCTCAACAGCTGGCAGTGCCAGACACACGGCAGTTACCAAGGTCGTACAGGCTACACAACAGGCGAAGACTGCACGGCCTGGTTGGCGAATCATTGGTGAAGTACAACTCGATGCGGCCGTGATGCCTGACATTCTTGCGCGTAAATCCCCAGAGCAAGCGACTGACGAGCCATGCAATGTCTTGATATTTCCCGATCTGAATGCGGGCAATATCGGCTACAAATTGATTGAACGGTTTGGCGGTGCTCAGGCCATCGGGCCGATACTGCAAGGTCTGAATCGCCCGGTTAACGATTTAAGTCGCGGTTGCAATACCAACGATATCGTAAACATCATGGCCGTAACTGCAGCGCAAGTCCGCGATTAGAACCGAACATGGTCTGAGTTGAAACGAGTTCCAGAAAAACGATCGGTTAGCTATTGATTGGCGATCGATCAGAAAAACTTAGCCGACAGCGCCAAGTTGCTCCCAATCGGAAGAAGGCTCGGAACGGCCAATGATCTCGCCACGCGAATTGGCGATCGATGGCGTCAAATACTCTCCCAAGGCTTGTGTATCGTCACGGCTCAAGACACCCAGTGATTGCAGGACAGCACCCAGTGCAACACGAGCAGCTGCATCACTGCCATCGTCGATTTTCAAAGCAACACCGATCTTGTGTTCCGAAATAACCGCCGTGTAGACGCCATCTGCACCCACCTTGACCAGAACTTCCGGTGCCAGTCGATCCATCAGATCTGTACACAAGCGCTCCTTGCCAGCAACAAGGTATGGGTTGGCAGTAATCGCTTGACGTATGCTTTTTACTGCATCAAGCCGCGCACCTTTAAAAAAATCATCATCGCCAAATCGCGCCATCGCCAATGCTATACGTTGCAGTGGCAAGGCAAGTGTTGGTATCGCACAACCGTCATAGCCCCAGGGGAGTTGCATGACTCGGGTATTGGTCAGGCTCTCCAGAACTTCGAACCAGCGTTTCTGCGCATCATGGTTGTAAAGTCTGTAGTTGCGCGTCTGCTCACCAAGGTGACAACAGGTGGACAACAAACCAAGATGCTTGCCTGAACAATTGTGATGTATGCGTTGTGGCCCACGACCATCGGCAAGCAGATCAAACTGAGTTGCCTGGTGTAGCGGTAGCTCAGCACCACACTCGAGATCATCATGCTCAAGTGACAGCCGGCTCAGCCAGTCCTGTGCAAGACCTGCATGAATCGGTTCGCCATTGTGAGATGAGCAAGCCAGTGCGATATGACGTTCATCAAGCCCATAAGCTTCAACGGCTCCAGATTCGGCAAATGGAATCGCTTGCAGAAACTTGATCGACGAGCGAGGAAATATGGACCGTTGCACGTCTCCCAATGCACCCATCAACCGTCCAGATGAATCAACGATCGCGACTGCTCCACGATGTCGGCTTTCAATGGCGTTACCACGCCAGCGATTAATCAGTACCGGATTCATGGCAATCTTCAGGCTATGCCGACTGCATCGCGAAGCTGATCCATATACGGTCGGCTTATCGCACGTGCGCGTTCACCACCGATGGTCAGCACTTTGTCGATTTCTGCAGGATTGGCCATCAATTCGTTATACCGCTCACGAGGCTCTGCAAGTACCGCATCAAGCATCTCAAAGAGGCGTTGCTTGGCATCACCCCAACCTATGCCCGATGCATAGTCGGCGGCCAGCGTCCTGGTCTCGTGTTCGCTGGCAATGGATTTGAATATTTCAAACACCGTATTGCCTTCGGTCTCCTTCGGTTCACCCGGCTCCTGCGAGTTGGTTTTGATCTTCATTATTGATTTTCGCAGCTTCTTGGGTGTCTCGAACAAAGGAATGGTATTACCGTAGCTTTTGCTCATCTTGCGTCCATCAAGCCCCGCCAGCACGGCGGCATTGTCATCAACCACAAAATTTGGCAGCACAAGATGTTCGCCAAAATGGTGATTGAACCGCTGCGCGATATCGCGCGCCATTTCGATATGTTGAATCTGATCGCGACCCACCGGCACGTGCGTCGCCTTGAACATCAGGATATCCGCGCTCATGAGAATCGGGTAGCTGAACAGCCCCATGGTGATGCCTTTGTCCGGATCATTGCTCGCATCCTCGAGGTTCTCCTGCACGACCGCCTTGTAAGCGTGGGCCCGGTTCATCAAGCCCTTGGCTGTCATACAAGTCAGCATCCAGGTCAGCTCCATGATTTCGGGGATATCCGACTGGCGGTAGAACGTCGCATGATCGGTATCCAGCCCGAGGGCAAGCCACGAGGCAGCAATCTCCTGCCGGGACTGGCGAAGCAAGGCAGGGTCCTGATTCTTGATCATCCCGTGGTAGTCTGCCAGGAAGTAGAAACCGTCCTGTTCGTGTCGCTGACTGGCAGCGATAGCCGGACGTATGGCACCCACGTAGTTACCAAGATGCGGGGTACCTGACGGAGTTATTCCGGTAAGCCAGATTTGTTTCGTCATGCCAAAGTGGTCTATTCTCAACGCCGCCGTGTAAAGGAAGTTAACGGGTAAGGAGATTGTATCAAGCTGAAGCTTGCTACTCCCCGGATCCAAGCATTTAAAATATAAACTGGAACCCAAGCAACATCCTTTATGTTTGAAATCGTAGCGTCGGGGAGTTTACCCAGCCGATCGCCCACCCGCCGATCGAAGGCAAGTAGCACAAGGCTGATCCTGCGCGTGCTGACTCCGCTGCTGGCAATCGCCAGCTTCAGCGTCCACGCGGAAGAAGCATTCAGCGACCTTCTCGTTGCGCTCGAATCCGACGGCCGCACACATACCGTGCAACACACGCTCGCGACCGAAAAAGAGCTGTTGATCGCGGATTTGCCCGGTAGCGTCATTCCGCAGGATGTGCGTTTCATGGGCCCCGAGAAAGACACCTTCAGGTACGCTCATACCAAGCGCCCAGAGCGTATTGCGCTGTGGTCGGGCAGCGCTTTCGCGCGCTACCACCATCAGTATGGCAGCGCCGTTGAACAGACTGAAACCGGCTCGTTTGTATTGACCACCAGCTCGCTTCCAGAACAGCTGATACTACGTACCAACAGCCAGATCTTATCTAGTATCACCTGGGTGTTTCCATCCGAGTTCGAGCTGGCTCGATACACGGTCAGCAACGAATCAATTGGTGAATGGATCGAAGAGGAAAACACGCTGACGTTTCGTCAGACAGGCAGCAAGCGAGCTGAGCTGATCATCGAGTATCGATACCGAGCACCAGACATCGCCTCGGCCTCTGCCGAGATCGAAGCGCAAGCGGGAACCGAGGTCAAAGCCATAACCGGTGCCGAAGCAGATACCGATGCCGAAGCTGTGATCGAAGCAGAGAATGAGACAGATCCTTGTGACTCCCAAACAACTGCAAACGAGGCCTGTTCCCCAGACGAAGACGAGGACGGTGTACCTGACTATCGTGACGTCTGTCTGGCCTCGCCAACGGACGAGCCAAACGATAAGCCAAACCTCATTGCTAAGCAGGAAAACACCGACAACAGCGAAGACATCGGTAGCTCAGACAGTGAAAACACGATCAATGAATTGGGGTGTTTGCCAACCCAGAAGCTCGTCCTTGAAGAGGTAACCTTTGACACCGGACGAAGCTATATTGACGTCTACGCACGCCGCTTGCTTGATCGCGTTGCCAATGCAATACAGCATTTTCCTGAAAAGGTTTTCGAAATTGGCGCTCACACCGACAACCAGGGCACGAAAGCAAATAACCAGAGACTGTCGCGCAAACGCGCCGATGCTGTCAGGCATTATTTGATGTTAAGAGGTGTGGGACCTAATCAGGTTCAAGCCAAAGGTTACGGGGAAAGCACCCCGCTGGGTGACAACAAAACGCTGGAAGGACGCCGAACAAATCGTCGAGTGGAATTATCAGAGCTTGAATGAGATCGCCCGAGCAGCATCTCGTTCACAGTTAGAGGTCATGCAGTTATAAAAGGAATGCGACACGGGTCCGTTTTAGTCCGTGCATTAATGACCCGAACGAGCTCCCCAGCACGAGGTTGATTTATCAGGTGAGAAATGATGTTTCATTTCACCTTGATTTTTAAACTTTCGGACGTCTGAAGCAATAAAAATCAATGGTGCCAAATTGATTTTTAATGAATCCAGCTCAATAAGATGAAGCGGGACACAAAAAACAAAAACAAGTTCCCTGGATCGTTGCCAGAAAACCTTACCCTCTGCCACAATGACCAATCAAGTCTCAATTTTCCCCTTGCTGCCGCGCTTCAGGAGCACAATTAGTGATTTTTAATGCATCAAAACATAACAGAGGCGCTTGCTTATCCTTCCTACTGCTGGCGAGCCTGTTACTCACACTCGCAGGAAAAGCATCGGCTCAAGATCTCGTGTTGCAGCCTGGCAACACCGACAGCGGAGAATACGGCTGGAGATGGGGTAGCAACGCAAATATTGAGGTTGTCACCGCCGAGTTTCAGGGTACTGGGTCCGACCTTGATCTAAGGGTAACCGGCTTCGATATTGACAACAGCACTGAAGTGTCAGTGTCTCTAAATGGAATTCAGCTTGGTCATCTCCCGGTAGGGCCAAACAATAACAGGCTCAGTAGCCAAGCCTCTTTTCTGATACCTGCTGTAGATCAGCGATCAGGTTCCAACACAATAGAATTTACTCAAAGCCGACGAGGCTGGAAGTGGGGTGTAACCAACATTCTCCTTCAACGTACTGACTTCACTGATGTCTCTATAGTGCAAGGCACGCAAATAAACTCCCAGCTCGGATGGCGATGGGGAACGAACAGTAATAGAGACAGCGTTATTGTTGCGTTTGACAATACCGGTACCGATACGATGATGTCGGTAGTTGGTTATGACATCGATACTGATACAGAAGTTATCGTATACATGAATGGCTACTTCGTGGGTTTCCTACCGCGAAGCGCTAACAATCAGCTCAATAGCGGCTCCACTTTTCCGATTCGCGCTGCCGATCAAATACCAGGCGTAAATACGATCGAATTCAAACAAAACGGTGGTAGTGGCTGGATATGGGGTGTCACGAACATACTTCTTGGAACCTCAGGTTCAACACCAGCGCCTACTCCTGTACCAACACCAACACCGGCTCCAACACCAACACCGGCTCCAACACCAGCGCCTACTCCGGCACCAACACCGGCTCCAACACCAACACCAACACCAACACCAACGCCTACTCCGGCACCCACACCTACACCTACTCCGGCACCGACGCCAACACCGGCGCCTGCACCTACTCCCACATCCGGTGAACTTGCTGTATTCCACCGAAGTGGCCAATCGTTCCTGACGTGGAACGAGTCTGCCAGCGACTCGGGCTACCACGTGTACCGACACTCGTCGCCGATTACAGCCACTAACTTGAATAGCGCACAACGAATCACCAATCGATGGGGCGCTCTCGACAAGGACACATCCGCCAATCCATTTGGGGGCCCGAATGTGCCTGCCAACTTTGTCATCAATGACCTCGCAACACCACTTGGTGACAATACCGGGCTTTTTGTATACACAACCCAAGCTGGCGATTCGTCAAACGCCTACTACGCCGTGACCGCCGTGAACTCCAATGGTGTGGAACAGACACTGATCGCGACTAACACACCAGTTAGCGAGTCAGTTGCAACACCTAGAGATGTACTTACCGTAACAAATGGTAACGGCCGAGGCAGGATCTATACGCAATATATGGATTACGCCAATTGGAATCCAACATTTAATGGCTATGCATATAACTATACGTTGGCACTACCTTCAAACTACAACCCCAACGTTGCCTATCCTCTGATGCTTGAACTGCATGCATACGGAGAACAATACAAGTATGTAAGCGAATCAGAATTTGGCTGGCAAGTAATCAGCCTGTTTCCAAACGATCCAGGCTTCGCGGTTGGTGCAATAAATTCTTGGTGGTACGGCTATGCGAGAGATCACAACTACAAGACAGACGGCAACATTCCCGATTCTGGGGCAGTCGCCAATTTTACTGAACAACGCGTGATGCGTTCGGTACAAGCTGCGATAAACCACCCTGACTACAACGTCGATGTAAACCGCGTCCACGCTTATGGCCACTCCATGGGCGGATCAGGAGTAGTGTCCTTGGCAATGCGTTACGGCACGATCTTGTCTGGAGGTTACGCCAGTCAGCCAATGACAAACTATGCGACCGACCCCGTATTCAAAGCGGAATTCGAACGACTATGGGGATTGGAATCGAGAAATCTACCTATCGTCAATGACGGTCCCTTCAGTGAAGGCATAAGCCTTTACGGCGCAAACGGCGTACAGAATGTCGGTGTCTGGAACTGGATGAATCATCACCAACAAGTAGTTGATCGTCGTGGCGATAACTTTGCTTACATGATGATCATGCATGGCAAGCAGGACGGTACGATCCAATGGGCATCACAAGGCCGACCGACGGTTGGAGCATTGACTGATGCAAACGTCGGCTTCACCGCCAGAAACCTGCAGATCGGTCATACATGGGTCGGTTTCGCATCCAACATCGCGATGTTCGGATTCGGTAATGCCGAGGAATTTCCGTGGAAGTATCCGTTGAATCTCAGTTTTCCAGCAATACAGAATGCCTCAGGGTCAGGTCCTAGCAACCCGTCCAACAGTGGCGAAGATGACCATAACTTGAACATCGAGTGGGCCACTCCTCACACACCGTTTGCCAGCACTATTGTTGATCAAGCAAACCGATACGAGGTATCGATCCGATCAACTGCCAGTTCGCAGACCGCTGACATCACACCGCGTAGAACCCAGCAGTTCAATCCCAATCCGGGAACGAGTTGCAACTGGACGGCAACAAACAACAACAGCGGCGCCAATCTGGGCTCTGGATCTGCCACAGTAGATGGGGATGCATTGCTGACGATTCCCCAAGTGAATATTGTTACTGGAAGTGGTACCAAATTGGCCATCAGCTGTTAAAGCTGATGGTTGACGAGAGAAGCAGTCTCCTTATAACAAGATCGAATTACAAGACCTGCGGTTTCTAACCACAACAATCATGTTGGTACGCCTTTTCATAGGCGTACCAACAAAGTTAACGGGTGGGTCCACCAAGCCCGTACTTATTTGATCAATGCGTAACTCGCCGATCCGATTCGGCTTGATTTATCGCACCGATGTAATCGAACAAGGCACCATGGGCGCTCTGGTTATGCTCTTTCAGTTTACGAGATGCTGCCGTGAAACTTTTAACTTGTTGATCATGATCAGCAAGTAAACATTCCAGCAGCCGCTGATCAGCATCAGTAGGGTCGATGTTGTAGTTTTTCTTTTTGTTATCCAGCAACTCAAGCAACTCAAAATGACGCTGCTTCGTCGTCTCCATTGCGTTGTATGCCTGCCAGGTATCAGCTGCATCTCCCTCGAGCACGTCCGCCGGTCGTTCGATCAAACTGGGCTTATCTTGCGTCGTAGTCGAGCCTGTCATATGTCAGTGTCTTCGCAGCTATTATCGACCCCTACTCTGCCACAGAGTCAGGACTATTCCCATTTTGGACACCCACAATCTGGTGTCGGCCCTGAAACCCGGCACGACAACAGCCAAAGCTGTCGAGGAAGCTGAGGAACCCTAGCGAGCAGCTGTCACCATGATTTCCACCCGAAATTCAGGCGTTGCCAGCCGAGCCGATTCGACAGCAGCACGTGCTGGTGGGTTTGCTGTGTCAACCCAGGCATCCCAGACTTCATTCATCTCGGCAAAGTCATCCATGCTGCACAACCAGATCGTTGCAGACAAGATTTTGGACTTGTCGGACCCGGCTTTTTCCAAGAGGCCCTCTATCTGAGACAGGATGCCTTGTGTCTGGTCTGCGACGCTGGCGCCCGAGGCAACCTGTCCAGCCAGATAAACGGTATCGCCATGTATCACCGCCTGGCTCATTCGCGCGTTTGAATCAAATCGAGAAATGCCCATAAGTACTGATTTCCATTAATCATCAAAAAACAGCACAATACACGATAGCCCTTCAAGCTTGTACAGTCATCATGGTAGGGTAAGCCTGACCATTCGTTAGAATCCACGCATATACGCTTACCATGCTACTGACGTTAGATCATCTTGCCATCGCTGCAAAAGACTTGTCATCAGGCGTCAATCACGTCCAAAAACAGCTGTCAGTGTCACCACCTTTTGGTGGCGAGCATGCTCTGATGAATACGCATAATCACTTGATGAAACTCGGGACCGATGAATTCCTTGAAGTCATCTCGATCAACCCTGCAGCGCCAAAACCCGAACGTCCGCGATGGTTCGCATTGGACCACTTCAACGATGACACTCCACGTCTGATTACCTGGGTTACACGAACCGATAATTTTGATGCAGCGATGGATGCAACACAATCTCTCAACTGGCAGGCGCTGACAGTCAGCCGCGGTGAATTGACGTGGCGGATCGCGGTACCTGAAGACGGATCACTACCATTCGACGGCGTATTTCCAACCATCATCGAGTGGCCCATGCGGCCACTGCCAGGCAGTAAGATGGCAGACTTCAATTGCTCGCTGAAAAAACTGCAAATCACACACCCTGAAGCCCACAAGCTTGAAGCCCATTTATCGCCTCTTATCGATGATCAGCGAATAACAATCACTCAAGGTGAATCAGCAAGGATGTCTGCTTTAATCGATACACCCGACGGGCCTCGAGAGCTGACCTGAAAACGAGCATCATCGTCGGGGCCAATGACCAGCGCAGCACTGCTAAAACAAGCTTATCTGCCACTCATTTTGAGAATGGCATTCCATTCCTTCTTACTGACAGGCTGAATTGATAATCGGCTGCCCTTTCTGAGCAACACCATATCGCTGAGGGCGTTAACCTGTCGTAGAGATTCAAGCGAGATGATCTCCTTGAATTTTTGCTTGAATTTCACATCAACCATGAACCAACGCGGATTCTCTTCACTCGATTTTGGATCGTAGTACTTTTCTTTCGGGTTATGCGCCGTGTGATCGGGATAGGCTTCCTTGACAACCTCAACGACACCTACAACGCCAGGTACCTTGCAGCTGGAGTGATAAAAGAAGCCAAGATCACCCTTTTTCATCTCATCGCGCATAAGATTGCGGGCCTGGTAGTTCCTGATTCCGTCCCAGTGGTCGCGTCGGCCTTTCATGGCTTTCAGATCGTCGATGCTGAACGCATCAGGTTCTGATTTGAACAGCCAGTAGTTCATTGAAGGACTCCGATCGAATTAACCACCCGATAATACGGGCAAGGTCAAAGTTCAGGCAAGTATAGACACGCCCCCCGAACAGATACGTTAAGCTCCTCGAATGACACAGCCCGAAAACAATTTCAAGCATTTCAGCGATTTTGCACTGCCAGCCACCCTGCTGCGTGCAGTGCAGGCCGTCGGCTATGAAACACCGACGCCAATCCAGTCAAATACCATTCCACCGTTACTCGAAGGTCATGACGTTCTCGGGCATGCACCCACAGGCACCGGTAAGACGGCCGCCTTCGCTTTGCCACTATTGGCGCGGCTCGATGTCAAATCCAACGTCGTGCAGACTATCGTTCTGACGCCCACACGAGAACTCGCCATACAGGTCGCCGAGGCCTTCACCCGCTATGCCACCCATATCCCTGAACTTCGCATCCTGCCGATTTACGGCGGTCAGGAATACGGTGGTCAGGTACGTCAGCTCAAACGAGGTGTGCAGGTGGTGGTCGGTACGCCGGGGCGTGTCATGGATCACATGCGGCGTGGCACTTTGAAGCTCGATAAACTCTCCGCTTTGGTACTCGATGAAGCAGATGAAATGTTGCGTATGGGATTTATCGATGATGTCGAATGGATTCTCGAGCAAGCACCCGATACCCGGCAGATGGCTTTGTTCTCGGCAACCATGCCAAAGCAAATCAAACGCATAGCTTCGCGCCATTTAAAGAACCCGATTGAAATCTCGGTCGAAGGCCCTAAGAAATCCGCCAGCACTATTCGCCAACGCTTCTGGATGGTTAGTGGTTTACACAAGTTGGACGCCTTGACACGTATTCTCGAAGTTGAGCGCTTTGATGCAATTCTTGTATTTGTCAGAACACGCACCGCAACGGTTGAACTAGCCGAGCGGTTGAGTGCGCGTGGATTCTCCACCGCTGCAATGAATGGAGATATGGCGCAGTCGCAACGTGAACAAATGGTCGACAAGCTCAAGTCGGGCAGACTGGATATCCTGGTAGCAACAGATGTGGTCGCGCGTGGCCTTGATGTGGATCGCATCAGTCACGTCGTCAACTACGACATCCCTTATGACACCGAAGCCTATATCCATAGAATCGGTCGAACCGGTCGCGCAGGCAGAAGTGGAGAGGCAATCCTTTTCGTTACGCCACGCGAGCAACGCCTGTTGCACTCGATCGAAAAAGCCACACGCCAGAAAATCGACAAGCTCGAACTGCCGACTGTCGAAATGGTCAATAACCGGCGCATCGCGGATTTCAAACAAGGCATCAGCGATACTTTGGCCAAGGGACAATTGAGCTTTCTACAACAGCTCATTAATGAATACGTTAACGAACATGATGTACCGGCTGAACGAGTAGCCGCAGCACTTGCGGAACTCTGCCTGCGTGGTCAATCCTTGCAGCTCAAGGAAGACAAGCACGTTGGGAAATCGGCAAAGAACAAACAAAAGAAAGACAAAGGTCCACGCAAGCGTGTCAACACGGCTATGGAGCAGCGGGTGACCGACGCGGTTCTAAGTGGCGCCGCAGATCGACCACCAAGACACGAAAAGACTAATTCCCGATCATCAGAACGACAACGTACATCACCGACTAAGCAACATTCGAATGCAGTTCAGATGGAAGCCTTTCGGGTTGAAGTCGGTGCAAATCACAATGTCAAACCGAGCAACCTCGTTGGCGCCATCGCCAATGAAGCTGGGCTCGATTCGGAATTCATCGGCCATATTCGTATCAATGAAGATCACAGCATTGTCGAACTGCCAGAGGGTATGCCAAAATTCTTGTTGAAAGATCTCAAACGAGTGTGGGTGTGTAACCAACGTCTGAATATCTCTCGGGTGGCCGATGGCGCAGAGCCAAGTGGCGGCAATACTCAAGCTGGTTCTGACAAGCCAAATCTTGACAAGCGCAAGGACCGAGACGACAAGAAACGAGCTGGCGCAAAAAACACCAAGAACACAAAGTCAGACAAACAGAAAGCTCGCAAGCGTAAGGAAAAAAAGCGACGTCAAAAAAACAAGGACATCTCCTCAGCTTGAGGAAAGCATCCGCAGTGCGCTAACAAACAGGAATAGCGCAAAAGCGATGCGCAAGCGCTGCGGATTCAAGGCATGGGCGATACGCCCACCTAGAGGCGCGGTCAATACACTGGTTGAAAAAATCAGTACCGCCGCTGGCACACTGACATAGCCCAACGACCAGGGTGGTCGTCCATCAACGGCCCAGCCTGCAGCGATAAACCCGATAACAGCCGGTACTGCTATCACGAAACCAAATGCCGATGCGGTACCCACCGCCCGATGTACCGGGAATGAAAATAATGTCAGTACCGGGACCGATAAGGTGCCCCCACCAATTCCCATCAACGCAGAAAAAATACCGATAGTGGTACCGATCAGACCATTGCTGACTGGATGTGTAGGCAATGCATTGGCCAGTACGATTTTTTTCGGCAGTATCATATTGATCGCAACAATCACCGCCACTGTTCCGAACACAAGCGTCAAGGTACTTGATGCAAGATATCGTGATGACCAACCACCAATAGCTGCACCAAGCGCAATGATAGGTGCCCATCGTTTGAACAGGGCTATATCTATTGCACCCTTGGCATGATGGGAACGTGCTGATGAGATAGAAGTCGGGATGATTGTGGCAAGTGAGGTACCGACCGCCAGATGCATGGCAGTCTCAGCTGGAATATTCAGAAAGTCAAATAACCAGAACAACACTGGAACGATAACAATACCCCCGCCCACGCCCAATAAACCCGCGAGCACTCCAGCGACAATGCCTGTCACTAACAGGCCAAGACCTAAGGCCAACAACAATTCAAAAGTATAGAGATCCATCAGACTCGATCAGTCGATGCCTTGTTCAGTCATGATGATCAAAGGTGCATTACCATGATTTTTACTTAAGGCCTTTTCTTTTAACCACGCAGCCAACCCAGCCGCCCCTGAGGGTGTCGTTGCAAGATTGTGTTGCGCCAATAGCTCCACCGCAGCTTGTGCCTGTGCATCACTGATGACTGCATATTCGACGCTACAACGTTCCAGGGTATCGAACGCAATCACCGATGGCGCTTTGCAATCCAGCCTCCCCATACTCGAAACCGGACCTGAAACTTCAATCGCTTTGCCGGCCAATGCACTTTGCCCAAGACAGACCGCAGCTTCCGGTTCAACAATAACCACGCGAATGCCAATAGGCCAGCTTTGACGAATCATATAGGTGATTGCCGCTGCCATTCCACCCACTCCGGCTTGCAGGTACACATCACTCGGCCATACGCCCTGCTTCTTGAAATAGTTGCCGAGTTCGGTACCCATAACCGTATAGCCTTCCATGACTAGTGCGGGCGGATGTTCGCGCTCTGGAAAACAACCATCTGCCAACAAGGTGCTAGTTGTATCCCGCGCATCGTTTTGTGCTGCGACCAGACTAGCTTCATAGTTCGCACCGGCAATCACTACCTCGGCGCCCAGCGCACGCAAACGTCCTGCGAAATCATCCGGCACTTCTTCAGATAAATAAATACGCGCCTTACTGCCAAACAAACGCGCCCCTGCGGCGACAGCCATCCCATGATTACCTGCGCTGGCACAAACAAACGACTGGCTTGCAGCCAGTGTCTTGAATTCATCCGACATGAACTCATCAATTTCAGGGGTTCGCTTATGGACACTGGCGAACGCTTCGGCGATCAACTGTCCGACGGCGTAAACACCACCGAGCGCTTTAAATGCACCAAGGCCAAACCGTTCAGATTCATTCTTGAGCAGAATGGCCGTACCTTCGTGCTCCACTGTACGCATCGATGTCGGTGCATACCGAGGGCAGGCTTCTGCGAACGCCTGTGCGCGAGCAACGTCGGGTGTAAAAAGAGGTTTTGTCGCTGTCATCGGAGTCACACTAGCCTTGATAACCACCTATTCTACCGACGTGGCACAGTAGTCACCGGGAAAATCGACTTTTAACGATCACGGTTTATTAGGGCGGACCAATGATACTGCGACGAGCATCATGACCACAGCGACCCACATCAACCAGCCATAGCTCTCGCCAAGCGTAACCATCGAGACGAATACCCCGGTCAAGGTCACGACATAGGCAATCTGGCTGGTAAAAACCGCACCTGCGCGTTTTACCAACCACAAGTATCC
>CAYULV010000037.1:16930-20662 GCA_964445655.1 uncultured Granulosicoccaceae bacterium
AGGCAATCTGGCTGGTAAAAACCGCACCTGCGCGTTTTACCAACCACAAGTATCCAGCATAGGCTGACAAGTGTCCTAGCGCTGAGCCGAGTATGGCCCATTCGGGCGCCTGCCAGCCTTGACTCATGCTCACCCAGTAACCGCCAAACCAGGCGATCGGCCCAATGATCAAAGTACCGACAAACGATGCGCCAAACAAAGTCGAAATTGCAGACAAATCCACTGGGCTCTTGACCGCGACAAAGTTGCCTTCGATGCCATAACAAATCGGTGCTATCAACGCGATGGCAACCCATTGCCAGGCAACTGATCCATTTAAATTTACATCGGGCATTGCCAACAATACCAGTGCGGACACGCCGCACAGGATTCCAGCCAGGCGCGTGAACTGAAATCGCTCAATTCGCGCTATCAAGGCAACCACCAGACTCAGAATAGGGACAGTTGCAATAACAACAGACATGATTCCCGCCGGAATCTCACGGATGGCCATGTAACTGAAGCTGTTCGGTACCAGGGTACCTATAAACGCAATGATTAGATAAAAGCGCAAATGCGAGCGACTACGCGGTACTTTGATCTTCAAGATGAAAATAAAGGCGCCCAACACTAAAGTCGTGATGGCCATCTGCCAGAAGATCAATCCAAACTGATGATGCCCGGTACTGACCGCCACTTTTGACAGCGGTATGGTCAGACCCCAAAGAATCCCGAAAAGACAAATCGACGCCGCATTAACAGTATTGGCAGGTATTTGCGGCAAGAGAATAATTATCGACAGATACTGGACGAGGTAGTATAGGCAATCGAATTCGCACCAGGCAATCGCTGTGTACAGCTTTCATGTTCCGATTACGACAGTTCATGACACACCAGAAGAAAGTTCTGAATGTGTGACTGAAGGTCTGATGGGTGAGGACTATTCAGTTCTGGAAGACGTTGACCATAGTTGGCTCAAGATTTCCTTGCTAAGGGACAATTACACTGGGTATATAAAGCGCCCTTCGGCTAGTTCTCAGCTCAGCACAAACTACCGGGTGTGCAGTCGCACGACTTTGCTGTTTACAGCACCTTCGATCAAAAGCCGGGTTGCCTGGCGTATACCGTTCAATGCGCAGCTCGAGATTGTCGATTCAAAAGAAACAGATTTCAAGACAACTGCCGATGGCTTATACGTGTGGCATACACATGTCTGCCCGGTTTCAACTGTCGACAAACGTAGCCCCATCGAACTGGTAGAGTCATGTTTCCTTGACGCGCCGTATCTTTGGGGCGGACGTACGCCGTCTGGTGTTGATTGCTCAGGCATGGTTCAATCTGTGTTTCAAGCTTGCGGCTATCCTTTGCCTAGAGATAGCCACCAACAAGAAAGTTCGATTGAAACGCTTGCAAACCATGATCAGCGAAAACGCGGCGATCTGGTGTTCTGGCCTGGACATGTGGGTTTGCTGACAAGTCCTACAGAGCTATTACATGCAACGGCACACACACTTGACTGTCGCGTTGAACCGCTTGGCCAAGTTATTCAACGAGCTGGCGACATTTCATCGATACGTCGGCCAATCAATCCCGACTGAGCAGGTGCTCGGCTAAGGCGGGGGTTTGGGTTTTTTGAATGCGTAGTTCAGGTAGTTGTCCTGCATTGATCAACAGATCATGCTTGAGACTCATGATGAACGGATACCACTCACGAGATAATGGTGTCTTCCAACGCCAAAGCAGGTGCTCTATTGCATCAAATTGTTCCTGCGAAGCGCTATCGTTCGATTGCCATTGGCGAGAATTGAATACGGGATGGTGGAAGTACTCCGCTATTGCATAAAACTGCTCGGGCACTTGGTGGGCTTCGAGTACAGTGCACCAGGCAGAGTTCGCAGCTTGCTGCCTGATTGTCGCAGCCATGATATCGAGCAGAAGACAATCAGTGTGTACCATCCCGGTCGGGTTCAAAAGCACTGAACCTGCGGTACCACGACCAGACCAAGGACCTAGAAAGAGTCTTCTCGGGCAATAATCATTCGCGTAAAGATTGTCCCATACAATTATTTTTTGCTCGGCCAACTTCAGGTATTTCTCAATTTCTTGCCGGCTGACTGACTCGGCCACTATATCGCTACCGCAGTAAATCACGGTATGTCTGTTATCAAGCGTCTCAATAAACCGTGGCAGATACTCGGTAGCGTCAACACTGAGCTCATCGGCATAGATTCTTGGAACAACCTGTATGGCTCTACCGGTAGGATTAGCAAGATTCACGGTATTGGCGGTATTGGCAGAATTTTCAGCGAATGAAACAGGTAGTGCATCGGCCAATGTATTCGCCAACCGAGCATGAGCCTCACCTTCCGATTCAATACCGCCACTACGCTTGTGAAAGTCAGCATCGATATCGTCCATCAACAGGCAGATATCATCAGCACCGTATTCGATAAGCTTCTGACATTTACTCAACAGTGCCTTGAAATCAGTGCCATTTGGCAAATCACCGAAATCAAAGTCCAAACCGGGAGCAACGCCTGCTATCACTGTGATCGCATGCTGTTTGGCATAGGCACAGAAATCTGCAAACTGTTGAAGCCATGCATCATCGTAGGGCTCGCGCCAACGATACCGATGTTTTATATCTTCCTTAGGGGCATACAGATAACGACCCAAATTATTCCGGGCCAATACATCAACAATAGCCTTTCGTTCTTGCCAATCAAACAAGCGTCCGTAATAGCCTTCCACATAACCACTGTCAGCGTGCGTCACTTGGCGAACTTAACAGGCTTGTCGAAATGTTTTCGGGACAACAGAATCAATACAATTACAGGCAAAGTAAGAAGCGTTGTCATGATGAAAAAATTGGTATAGCCCATCGACTCGACCAGAGCACCAGAATACCCTCCCAATGCTTTGGGAAACAAAGTCATCAGTGAACTGAATATTGCATACTGAACAGCGGAAAATGACACATTGGTCAAGGTCGAGAGAAATGCAATAAATGCAGCTTGGGCAACCCCTGCAGATAAATTATCAGCCACTATCACTACTAATAAAAGATTGACATTACCCGAGCCTTCCACGACATCAACACCGCTCGCAGTATTTGCCAGAAGAATAAACAAAAGATTTGTTATTGCTGACAGGACAGCGCCTAGCAAGAGAATACGCATGACACCAAATCGTACCGCTAACAAGCCACCAAGAAACCCACCGAGAATCGTCATCCACAGGCCAAACAATTTCGACACATTGGCAATCTGAACCTTGGAGAATCCCATCTCTTGATAAAAAATATTGGCAGCTGCACCGAGAACAATATCCGAAACACGATAAAACCCTATAAGTAACAACAATAGTATGGCCAGGCTTTTTCCATATCGGGCGAAGAAATCCAATATCGGATCGTAATAGGCAGAGCGGATCATTTCCTCGTTAACAGCTTTGGCTCTAACCAGCATCATCGCTACGATCCAGGCCACGCAGGTCGCCACGACCAAACGTACCGTCGCCACGAGCAGACCTGCCAAGTGTCTGTTGTTGAAAGCTTCGGTCAAGGTTGATTTAGCAGCGCCTACAATTCCAGTACTGAATCGAAAAACCAAAATGAATGCCAATACGGCCACCAAAAAGGCAACAAAGAATCTCACGTGATCTTCAACACTGTGTTCGTATGCAGCGCCACCACGAGAAGCTGGCTCCTTGATTATCAACGTCGTTGCGACACCCACAAGCATGACTGCAGCC
>CAYULV010000038.1:0-20575 GCA_964445655.1 uncultured Granulosicoccaceae bacterium
GGCGTTGGAGCAAAATCCAAGCCCATCAGCCAGGCCGGCGCCGATAGTCAGTGCATTCTTCACTGCCCCACCGATCTCTACACCGACAATATCCGTGGAGGTATAGGCAATAAAATTTCGTGTACGCAGACTCCGCGCCAGTCGATCCGAGAATTCCTCAGTATTACCGGCAACGGTTATTGCCGTAGGCAAGCCAGCACCGACTTCACGGGCAAAGGTTGGTCCGGATACGACTGCATAGTGCTGGCACTCCGGGATGACTTCCTTGACGACTTGATGGGGCAACAAACCACTATCAAGTTCAAAGCCTTTGGTCGCCCAGGCAAGTTCCAGCGAGTTCAGTCTTTCGCCCAAAGTATCGCGAATATCGAGAAGCACGGCTCTGAATGCGTGGCTCGGCACCGATACAAGAATACGATCGCAATTATCGAGTGCCGTGTTCCAATCAGCTTCGATACTCAGACTCTCAGGAAACGATGAGTCTGGTAGATAGCGCGTATTGACGCGTTCAACAGCCATCTGACGCAGTTCTTCTTGATTACGTCCCCACAGCAACACGCTACTGCCAGTGCGGGCGATCTGGATGGCCAATGCCGTGCCCCAGGATCCAGCACCGATGACAGTGATATGGCTCATGACTACACTCCTTCGCCCAATTGTATCGCACCGGTTTGGACTGCCCACTGTCGAGCATAATGTCCATTACTTGCTATCAAGGCTCGATGTTTTCCACGTTCGACAATCCGACCATGTTCAAGCACGATAATTTCGTCGGCAGCTACGATCGTACTCAATCGATGAGCAACCATCAGAACCGTTCGCTGTCGGGAGATAACCGCCAGTGACCGTTGGATAGCCGCTTCGGTCTCGTTGTCGACGGCACTAGTCGCTTCGTCAAGAATCAGAATGGGGGGATTCTTCAAGATGGCGCGAGCAAGAGACAGACGTTGCCTCTGACCACCAGACAATTTGATGCCACGCTCACCGACCAATGTATCCATGCCAAGCGGTAAATCGTTAATGAAGCCGATCGCCTCAGCGGAAACGGCTGCTTGCTGAATCGCCTCATCGTCAGCTTCAGGATTTCCATAAGCGATGTTTTCGCGAACACTGCCTTCAAACAGGAACACATCCTGACTGACCAGCCCTATGGTGCTTCGCAGGGACCTCAATGTCAGATCGTCGATGCTGTGTCCGTCGACCGTAATCTGCCCGTCATCCACGGGATAGAAACGCAACAACAACTTGATCAAGGTAGATTTGCCTGAGCCTGTGGTTCCAACCAAGGCCACAGTAGTACCGCTGGCAATGTTCAAGCTGACATTCTCAACGCCAACCTCTGTCCCTGGATAGTCGAAGGAGACCTGCTTGAAACAAACCTCGCCCTCCAGAGATTCAGGCAATTCAACGTGACCGGAATCCCTGACTTGCGTATCGGTTTCAATCAAACCCAGTATTCTTCGCGTACTGGCCATCGCACGTTCATACAGGTCAACGGTCTGCGCCAGCCTCGTCAGTGGCCATAACAAACGTTGTGTCAGAAACACCAACATGCCATAAGCGCCCACGTTCAAGGTTCCATCGAGCGCGCGAAAACCGCCGAGTACAAAGGTACACAGGAAACCAGACAGAATGGCCATACGAATCAGCGGTACAAACGCAGATGACACCTGAATAGCTTCACGATTGGCGCGTACATAATCATCGCTGGCAGTACGCAAGCGAGTGGCTTCGCGCGTCTCGGCGGTGAAAGACTTGATCGTTGCCATACCGCCAATATTGTTGCCAAGACGGCTGGCGAGGCTGCCGACCTTTGCACGGACATCAGCGTACAGTGGCGTGGCACGGCGCATGAAAAAGAAAGCGCCCCAGATGATGACGGGAATCGGGGTGATGGCAAGCACCGCGATGCTTGGTGAAATATAGAAGAACACCGCGCCAACCAATGTCACGCTGACGAAGACCTGCAGGAAATCGTTTGCGCCACCATCGAGGAAACGTTCCAGCTGATTGACGTCGTCATTCAGGATGGCAGTGAGTTCGCCTGAGCTGCGTGACTCGAAGAAACCCATGTCTTGCCTTTGAACCTGTTCGTAGGCGTCCTGGCGCAGGTCAGCCTGCAGATCCTGAGCAAGGTTGCGCCAGAGAACGAGGTAGAGGTACTGGAAAAGCGATTCGCCTGCCCAGATCAGAAAAGTCAGGACACCCAGAACGATGATCTGAGACTTTGGCGTCGCAAAGCCAAGGCTCGCGACAAAACTTTCCTGTTGATTGACGACCACATCGATGGCCACCCCGATCAGAATCTCGGGCATGACATCGAAAAAGGTATTGAGCGCCGAACAAATGCTGGCAAGTATGATGCGCTTGCGATAACCGCGGGCGTAGCGCAGAAGGTTGATCAAGGCAGCAAAGCTGCTCACCTTGTTTCCGGCATGGCTTACGTCCATGGCCGTGGGCGCGACAACTGTCGCGCCAGGTTGATTCTTAGGCGTTACCGCGGTCAACGAATTCGATAATGGCCATCGGCGCGTTGTCGCCAGGTCGCATACCGATCTTGAGAATGCGCGTGTAGCCACCAGGACGCTCTTTGAAACGCGGCCCCAAGTCACTGAACAACTTGCCGACCGCCGCCTTGTCGCGGATGCGATCGAACGCCTGAC
The DNA here is from genome assembly GCA_964445655.1 of uncultured Granulosicoccaceae bacterium. Taxonomy (GTDB): domain Bacteria; phylum Pseudomonadota; class Gammaproteobacteria; order Granulosicoccales; family Granulosicoccaceae; genus Granulosicoccus. Next base: position 2,664 of record CAYULV010000038.1, read on the forward strand.
GGCGTTTGGCAACATTGTCCACCTTGGCGCTGGTGATCATCGGCTCGATGACGCGACGTAGCTCCTTGGCTTTGGGCAAGGTTGTCTTGATGGATTCGTGCTCAACCAACGATGCAGCCATATTACGGAACATGGCCTTGCGATGGCTTGAATTTCTATTGAGCTGACGCCCACTCTTGCGATGTCTCATTGTCTCGACTCTTTAATTCGTTATGTGGCCGGCTTACTTTGCCATTTCGCGCTGCTTTTGCAGCTCAGGCGGCGGCCAGTTCTCAAGACGCATGCCCAGCGATAGCGCTTGCTGAGCCAATACGTCCTTTATCTCGGTCAGGGATTTCTTGCCAAGATTCGGTGTTTTCAACAATTCTACTTCGGTGCGTTGAATCAAGTCACCGATGTAGTAGATGTTCTCTGCTTTCAAGCAGTTTGCAGAACGCACGGTCAGTTCAAGATCATCAACCGGACGTAGCAGAATCGGATCAATATCAGAGGCTTGCTCTTCTTCCTGCTGCTGAGTCTCAGCTTTCAGATCAACAAACACGGACAGTTGTTCTTGCAAAATGGTTGCAGCTTTGCGGATCGCCTCTTCGGGATCGATCGTGCCATTGGTTTCGAGATCGACGATCAGCTTGTCAAGGTCGGTACGTTGTTCAACACGGGCACTTTCAACGTTGTAGGCAACACGATGAACCGGGCTGAACGATGAATCGATCTGCAAAGTACCAATCGGGCGGCTTTCACCCTCTTCAAGCGTTCGATGAGAAGCGGGCTCGTATCCACGTCCAACTCGAGCACGCAGCGTCACGTTCAGGTTCATGTCGCCGGTCAGATGACATATGACATGGTCCGGGTTGACAATCTCGATGTCGTGATCGAGCGTGATATCAGCGGCAGTCACCACAGCAGGTCCTTGCTTGACCAGTTTCAGCGTGGCCTCTTCCTTGGCATGCATGACGACTGAAACGCCTTTGAGGTTGAGCAGGATATCAAGAACATCTTCCTGCACGCCTTCCATTGTCGTGTACTCATGGAGTACACCCTCAATTTCAGCTTCGTAAAAAGCAGCACCTGGCATGGATGACAACAGGATACGGCGCAGGGCATTACCCAACGTGTGTCCGAAGCCGCGCTCCAGAGGCTCAAGGGTTACTTTTGCGTGGTTTGCGTTGGCCGCTGTAACGTCAACAATTCGTGGCCTTAAAAATTCTGTTTGCATAGCATCCAACGTTCTTTAATTAGATCAGATGCAGAGCAGCCCCTTACTGCCCTGCCGCGAGCGCTCGAAGCGCACAGCACTTTCAACAACAAGTGACCGGCTTACTTCGAGTACAGCTCCACTACCAGCGATTCATTGATTTCAGCAGGCAAATCACCGCGATCAGGAACTGCCTTGAATACCCCTTCGAATTTCTTAGCATCTACTTCTATCCAGCCAGGCAGGCCTCGCTGCTGAGCCAACTCAAGTGAATCAGCAATACGCGCCTGCTTACGTGCCTTCTCACGAATGGACACAGTCTGGTTAGGCTGCAGTTGAAAAGAAGGAACGTTCACCAGCTGACCATCAACCATGACCGCCTTGTGGGAAACCAATTGACGGGCTTCGGCGCGTGTAGAACCAAAACCCATGCGGTATACAACATTGTCCAGACGCTGTTCGAGCAACGACAACAGGTTTTCACCGGTCGAACCCTTCTTCGAAGCAGCAGACTTGTAGTAATTACGAAACTGCTTCTCGAGCACTCCATACATACGGCGAAGCTTCTGCTTTTCACGTAGCTGAATGGCGTAGTCAGATGGACGGCCACGCTTCGCGCCCTGCATACCTGGAGGTGTCTCCAGATTGCATTTCGATTCAAGCGGACGAATGCCGGATTTCAGGTACAGATCTGTACCTTCACGACGACTCAGCTTACATGTTGGACCCGTATATCTAGCCACGATTCACACTCCCACTTCCATTCATATCCTTCGCTGCCGTGATGCAGCCACTGATTACCATTTTTTGCAGAGAAGCCATCATCAGACGCGTCGCTTTTTCGGCGGCCGGCAACCATTATGCGGAATCGGCGTCACGTCAATGATACTGGAGATCTTGAAACCTACGTTGTTCAGCGAACGTACCGCGGAATCACGACCAGGCCCGGGACCTTTCACATGCACGTCAATATTCTTCAGGCCATATTCCTTGGCAGCTTCACCAGCACGTTCTGCAGCAACCTGAGCCGCAAAAGGGGTACTTTTTCGAGAGCCACGAAAACCTGAACCACCGGCCGTTGCCCAGGACAATGCGTTGCCCTGACGGTCCGTGATCATCACGATCGTATTATTAAAAGACGCATGAATGTGCGCAATACCATCGGTGACGGTACGGCGAACTTTCTTTTTGGTTGATGCTGCCATTGTATGTTCCGGCTTGTTTGCTTAGCGCTTGAGCGGACGACGTGGACCTTTACGTGTCCGCGCATTGGTTTTGGTGCGCTGACCACGCAGCGGCAAGCCGCGACGATGACGAATGCCACGGTAACAACCGAGGTCCATCAAGCGCTTGATATTCATGGACACATCACGACGAAGATCACCTTCGACCGTAAATTTACCCACCTCCGAGCGAAGACTCTCGACTTCGACCTCTGAAAGATCACGCACCTTGGTATCAGCCTTTACATTGGCTGCCTCGCAAATCTGTTGCGCGCGCGTGCGGCCGATGCCATAGATCGATGTTAATGCGATCCAGGTGTGTTTCTGAACTGGGATATTTATGCCGGCAATACGTGCCATGCTGCTCTCCGCCTAATTAACTGGTTTAACCCTGCCGCTGCTTGTGTCGGGGGTCTGTTTTACAAATGACGCGAATAACGCCTTTGCGCTTGACCACCTTGCAGTTGCGACAGATCTTCTTGACTGATGCTCGTACTTTCATGTTCTATCTCCGGGAATCCGAATGACGTACCGAATAGGTCAAGACCTAACGGGCGCCGCGCGGGACTCCTTTGTTGCCTTGCTTCTTCATGATCCCTTCGTACTGATGGCTCATCATGTGTGCTTGCGCTTGTCCGACAAAATCCATTACCACCACAACGATGATCAGCAGTGATGTACCGCCAAAGTAAAACGGTACGTTCCACAGAAGGATCAGGAACTCAGGTAGTAAACACACCAATGTAATGTACAAGGCACCGTATAAGGTCAGGCGTGTCAACACACCATCGATGTAACGTGCTGTTTGCTCACCCGGGCGAATGCCGGGAATGAACGCGCCCGATCGTTTCAGATTGTCAGCTGTTTCTTTGGCATTGAAAACCAGCGCCGTGTAGAAAAAACAGAAGAAAATGATTGCCGACGCATAAAACAGGATGTAAATAGGCTGCCCCGGACTCAAGGTCGAGACTATCGTATTCAGGAATGAATTCGAATTGCTTGTCGCCACATTACCCAGTGTTGCCGGGAACAGAATGATACTCGAAGCAAAGATCGGTGGTATGACACCGGCCATGTTCAGCTTCAATGGCAAGTGACTGGATTGCGCCGCGAACATTTTGCGTCCCTGCTGGCGTTTGGCGTAGTTGACCGTGATACGACGTTGGCCACGCTCGACAAATACCACAAACGCGGTAACGGCGAGAATCATTGCAAACAACAGGATGACGATAAAAGGACTCAATTCACCCGTACGGGCAAGCTCGAGTGTGCCACCGATTGCCGCAGGCAAGCCGGCAACGATGCCCGCAAAAATCAGGATCGAGATGCCGTTACCAATTCCACGTTCAGTGATCTGCTCACCCAGCCACATCAAGAACATCGTGCCCGTAATGAGAGTGACCGCGGCAGTAAGCACAAAACCAGTGCCCGACAGGAAGACAACACTTTGACCGTTAGCGCCCTGGTTCTGCAAGGCAATTGCGATACCGACTGCCTGGACAGTTGCCAGCAACAAGGTACCGTAACGCGTGTATTTGGTGATGATGCGACGACCACTCTCCCCTTCCTTGCGCAGTTGCTCAAGTGACGGAATGACGTGAGTCATCAACTGCATGATGATCGAGGCAGAAATGTACGGCATGACACCCAGAGCGAACAACGACATGCGTGATAACGCGCCGCCGCCGAACATGTTCATCAGGCCAAGAATTCCATCGCTTTGCTGGGCGAAAAGCTCAGCCATTACGCGTGGGTCCACCCCCGGAATCGTGATGTGCGAGCCGATGCGGAAAATGATGAGCGCCAAGGCCACGAACAGCAGGCGCGATCGCAGCTCGGAGGAACCCCCGATGCCAGCCGCCAGGTTGCTCTTCTCGGCAGCCATCAGCTGACGCTTCCACCTGCAGCTTCAATCGCCGCTTTTGCGCCTTTGGTAACACGACACCCGGATACCTTGACGGCGGATTTCAACTCACCGGACAAGATAATTTTAACGGTCTGCGTTTGCAGAGGCACGATGCCCGCCTTGCTCAAGGCATCAATCGTGATCTCGCCACCTTCAATCATGTCAAGTTCGTGCAAACGAACTTCAGCGTAACGACGCGCCATACGAGAGGTGAATCCGAATTTCGGCAGACGACGCTGGATAGGCATCTGACCACCTTCGAACCCGACCTTGTGCCAGCCACCGGAACGAGACTTCTGCCCTTTGTGGCCGCGACCGCAGGTCTTGCCACTACCCGAACCGATTCCACGTCCAACGCGATTCGCTTCACGGCGACTGCCGGGCGCTGGTTTCAAGTTGTTCAAGCTCATAGTGTTTACCCCTGCCTGATTTGCCTCTGATTGACTCATGGGTTCAAGCCTGGCCGTGTGGCTCTTCAACGCGCAACATGTAGTACGCCTTGTTGATCATGCCGCGGTTTTCAGGCGTATCAATCACCTCTACCGTCTGATGCATACGGCGCAGCCCAAGTCCACGAACACTGGCAATATGATTTTTCAATCGGCCGTTCATGGAACGAACCAGAGTGACTTTGAGAGTTTTCGCTGCCATGAATTACTCTCCCTTGATCTCAGCCACTGACTTGCCGCGTTTCGCAGCAACTGACTCAGGGCTTTGCATCGTTGACAAACCGTTGATTGTTGCGCGAACAACATTGATCGGGTTGTTGGTTCCAATGATTTTGGCGAGAACGTTGCGTACACCGACTGCTTCGAAGACCGCGCGCATGGCACCACCAGCGATAATGCCAGTACCCTCAGATGCAGGCTGCATGTAAACACGTGCAGCACCATGACGACCTTTGAGCGGATACTGCAAAGTGCCATCATCGAGAGTGACTTGCTTCATGTCGCGACGTGCTTTTTCCATCGCTTTTTGAATCGCCAAAGGCACTTCACGCGCCTTGCCGTAACCAAGACCGACACGACCGTTACCATCACCGACGACTGTCAATGCAGTAAAGCCGAACTGACGACCACCTTTAACCACTTTCGCAACGCGGTTGATGGTGACCAGCTTTTCGATGAAACCGTCGCTGTTCTGGTTGTAATTGTCTTGTTGTGCCATTGTGCTCGCCTGGAAACTTGTTGGATACCCTAAAGGTCTGGACCTTTTCTATCAGGGATTTAGAACTTCAGGCCGCCTTCGCGGGCGGCTTCGGCAAGCGCCTTGACGCGGCCATGGTATTTGAAACCAGCCCGGTCAAACGCAACCTCGGTGATGCCTGCAGCAGCAGCTTTCGCCGCGATAGCCTTGCCGACAGACGTCGCAGCGTCCACATTGCCACCATTTTTGATATCACCACGGATTTCCTTGGTGACGGTCGATGATGCAGCCAACACAGTACCGCTATCTGCCGCGATGACCTGTGCGTAGATATGACGCGGCGTACGGAATACCGTCAAACGAGGTACACCCAGTTCGCGGATCTTCGCGCGTGTACGCTTGGCACGACGCAGACGTGAATTTTTTTTGTCCATGCTCTACTTCTTCTTCGCTTCTTTCATTGCAACGTATTCACCGACATATCGAACACCCTTGCCCTTGTAAGGCTCGGGTGGTCGGTAGCTTCGAATGTCCGCTGCAACCTGGCCAACAACCTGCTTGTTGGTACCGCTGATGACAATTTCAGTCTGGCTCGGTGTTTCGACCTTGATTCCGTCTGGCACCTTGTGCACGACAGGGTGGGAAAAACCGAGTGTCAAATTAACTGAACTACCTTGGGCTTGTGCGCGATAACCAACACCGCGAAGCTCAAGCTTTTTCTCGAAACCGTTAGTCACTCCGACCACGAGATTGTTTAACAAAGAGCGCATGGTGCCGGTCATGGCAATAGCGCCCTGTGATTCACGAACTGGCGATACGCCGAGCACGCCATCTTCAACCTTGGCAGTGACGTCTCGGTGCAGTGTTAGTGCTTCGGTTCCTTTTGGTCCCTTCGCACTAACGGCCTGCCCGTTGATACTGATCTCAACGCCTTTCGGCAATTCGATCGGTTGTTTTGCTACGCGTGACATGTGTAACCCTGTGCAGAGCAACGCTCTACGACTCAATTCCAATTAATTAGCTAAAAGATCGATAACAATCGTTAGCTGACAGTACAGATGACTTCGCCACCGTACCCTTGTGCTTTTGCTTGCTGTGCCGTCATCAGTCCATGTGATGTTGAAATAACAGCGATACCCAGACCACCCAATACTTCAGGCATTTCTCCCGCCCCGGCATATTGACGCAGGCCTGGACGACTGATTCGCTTGATGTTGTCGATAACCGGCTTGCCATCAAAATACTTCAAGGTGACGGTCAATGTTGGCTTACCTTCCACTTCAGAGGTTTCGAAACTCTGAATATAACCTTCGTCCTGCAATACTTTCGCAACACTGGACTTAAGCTTCGCAGCTGGCATGGCCACAGAAACTTTCCGGGCTTGCTGGCCATTTCGAATGCGCGTCAGCATATCGGCGATCGGATCAGACATACTCATATCAATATTCTCCTACCAACTCGCCTTGACCAAACCTGGCACATCACCGCGCATGGCAGCTTCGCGCAACTTGATGCGGCTCAGGCCGAATTTTCGATAATACCCATGCGGCCGCCCGGTAATCCGACAGCGATTACGCTGGCGAGCTTTGCATGAGTCACGCGGAAGTTTCTGCAGTGCCGTGACCGCAACCATCTTCTCGTCGTAACTACTCTCTTCCGAGGAGATAATCTTCTTCAGTTGTGCACGCTTGTCCTGGTGTTGGCGGACGAGCTTGGCGCGTTTCTTTTCGCGCGCAATCATTGATTTCTTGGCCATTACCTTGAGAACCTATTGGCGGAACGGAAAGTTGAACTTCTTTAATAAGGACAGCGCTTCCGCATCCGTCTTTGCTGAGGTCGTTATCGTAATATCCATACCACGTACAGCGTCGATCTTGTCGTAATCGATTTCCGGAAAGATGATCTGCTCTTTCACACCCATACTGTAATTGCCACGGCCATCAAACGCTTTCGGGCTGATACCTCGGAAATCACGAATACGAGGGATGGAGATCGTGACCAAGCGGTCAAAGAATTCCCACATGCGTTCGCGACGTAAGGTCACTTTCGCACCGATCGGATAACCATCACGAATCTTGAATCCCGCGATCGATTTGCGCGCAACCGTAACCACAGGCTTCTGTCCAGCAATGGCTGTCATATCGCCAAGCGCGTTTTCCAGAACCTTCTTGTCGCCTACCGCCTCGCCGAGCCCCATATTCAGGGTGATCTTCTGCATGCGTGGCACTTGCATGATGCTCTGATACGCGTGCTCATCCATCATTTGCTTGACGATGACGTCGCGGTAATGTTCTCTAAGTCTGGCCATGCCCTTAATCATCCACCGCCGAGTTATCGGCCACGAAGAAACGTTCCTTCTGACCATTGTCATTCACACGAAAACCGACTCTGCCGCCTTTCTTGGTTGCCGGGTTGAACAAGGCAACATTTGAAATATCGATTGATGCCTCCTTCTCCTGGATGCCGCCTGGATCGCCCATTGCAGGGTTACCCTTGGCGTGCTTCTTCACCAGATTGACTCCATCAACAATGAGTCGATCACCGATAACGCGCTCTACCTTGCCGCGCCTACCTTTGTCTTTGCCAACGAGTACGATGACATCGTCGCCTTGTCTAATGCGTTCCATTGGTACCTAACCTCACAAAACTTCAGGGGCGAGCGACACGATCTTCATGAACTTCTCGGTACGCAGCTCGCGCGTTACCGGTCCGAAGATACGTGTGCCGACTGGCTCAAGCTTCGCATTCAGAATGACCGCGGCGTTCTGGTCGAAACGAATAGCTGAACCGTCATTGCGACGAATACCCTTGCGGGTTCTGACGACAACGGCGTTATACACCTCGCCTTTCTTGACCTTGCCGCGTGGGATCGCATCCTTGACACTCACTTTGATGACATCACCCACACGCGCATACCGACGGTGTGAACCACCGAGCACCTTGATGCACTGCACGCGGCGGGCACCACTGTTGTCGGCCACATTCAGGACGGTCTGCATTTGAATCATCGGACGCTACTCTTTACTTTGTTGCGTTGCTGTTTGGTTACTGACAATACGTTTCGGGTGTTTGATTGCGGCGGCTATTCAGCAGCTGCAGTCAGCACCTTGTCGAGCGTCCACGATTTTGTTTTTGACAGCGGTCGACACTCGCGTATCTGCACCATATCGCCAACATTCAGTTCGTTTTTCTCATCATGCACATGAAATTTCTTGCTACGGCGCATGTACTTGCCGTAGATCGGGTGCTTGATTCGACGCTCAACCGATACGGTTGCTGTTTGTTCCATCTTGTTACTGGTAACACGACCCACCGCTGTACGAGACAGCTTGTCCTGCGATGCTGCATCGGCGCTACCGGCCTTTTGCTGACTCATATCTTGATCACTCATATCAGACGCTCTCAGACTGCTTTTCGGTCAGCTTTTGGGTTAATACTGTTTTGATACGCGCGATTTCGCGACGTACCCGCTTGAAATTATGGGGCTTGATATCCTGCCCGGAACCACGCTGCATGCGCAGGTTGAATTGCTCGCGAAACAGGTCTCCCAGTTCCTTGTTCAATTCATCTACCGATTTGGATTTCAAATCACTGACGTGTTCATTAGCCATTACGCTGCAGTCCTCACGACAAAAGTGGTAGCCAGAGGGAGTTTCGCAGCGGCCAGTGCAAATGCTTCGCGCGCAACTTCTTCTGTCACACCTTCCATCTCGTAGAGCATCTTGCCTGGCTGAATCTTGGCCACCCAATACTCCACATTACCTTTACCTTTACCCATACGGACTTCGATAGGTTTTTTCGTGACTGGCGTGTCTGGAAAGATACGGATCCAGATCTTGCCGCCACGTTTGATGTGTCGAGTCATGGCACGACGTGCAGATTCGATCTGACGCGCTGTAAGTCGGCCCGTTTGGGTCGCTTTCAGCCCATATTCGCCGAAGCTCACCTTATTACCGTTCTGCGCAAGACCACGGTTACGGCCCGTGTGCTGCTTGCGGAACTTGGTGCGTTTGGGTTGTAGCATTATCTAAACCTGTACGTGTCGAGTCGACCAGCTAATCTAGCTGGCCTTTATTTATTCGTTGTGGCGGCTACGCTTTTCGCGCGCTTGTCTTCAAGATCAAATACTTCACCATGGCAGATCCACACCTTGATGCCGATGACACCATAAGTTGTGTGCGCCTCCGCAACGCCATAGTCGATATCTGCGCGCAAGGTGTGCAAAGGAACACGACCATCGTGATACCACTCGCGCCGAGCGATTTCAGCACCATTCAAGCGACCTGATACAGCGATCTTCACACCCTGCGCACCAATGCGCATTGTGTTGGTCAGCACGCGCTTCATCGCTCGTCGGAACATGACGCGGCGTTCGAGCTGCTGCGCGACACCTTCAGCAACAAGCTGCGCATCGAGCTCAGGCTTTCTGATTTCAGCGATGTTTATCTTGACGTTGTTTATATTGATACCAAGCATCGGTGCAATAGCACGACGCAATCTTTCAACATCCTCTCCCTTCTTGCCGATAACGATACCGGGACGAGCGGAGTGAATCGTGATGACCACGGCCTTCGCTGGGCGCTGTATCTGGATACGGCTGACAGATGCGTGCGACAGTTCCTTTTTCAGGTACTTGCGAATCGCGATGTCATCGTTCAGGTAGTCGGCGTAGTTGTCACTATCGGCGTACCAGGTAGAGTTCCAGTCTTGAGAAATACCAAGGCGGATTCCAATGGGATGTACTTTCTGACCCATGTCTAGCTCCTGCCATCCGATACAGTCACAGTAATATGACTGGTGCGTTTGAGGATTCTGTTAGCTCGCCCCTTGGCACGTGCTCGAAGACGTTTCATGGTCGGCCCTGCGTTGACCTGAACTGCTGAGATTTTCAATTCGTCGATGTCGGCACCCTCGTTGTGCTCTGCGTTGGCGATGGCGCTGTCCACCAGTTTTTTCATCAAGGCGCCAGCTTTCTTTTCGCTGAATGTCAACACTTCAAGTGCCTTCTCAACGTTCATGCCGCGGATTTGATCCGCTACGAGGCGCGCTTTCTGTGGAGAAATTCGCGCCATTTTCAGTGTCGATTCAACTTGCATGATTACCTCGCCTTCTTGTCCGCGACGTGGCCTCTGTAAGTACGCGTTGCAGCGAACTCACCAAGCTTGTGACCCACCATGTTCTCCGAGACCAAAACAGGAACATGCTGCCGACCGTTATGTACGGCGATAGTCAAACCAACCATATCCGGCAGAATCATCGAACGCCGCGACCATGTCTTGATAGGACGCTTGCTGTTCGCCGCACGCGCTTCATCAACCTTTTTGATCAGGTGATGATCAACGAATGGACCTTTCTTCAGTGAACGTGGCACGAGTCCTACCCCTTATTTCTTGCTGCGACGACGAACAATCATATTGTCCGTACGCTTGTTTGAACGAGTCTTGTAGCCCTTGGTTGGTGTACCCCACGGACTGACCGGATGACGACCACCGGATGTACGACCTTCACCACCACCGTGCGGATGATCAACCGGATTCATCGCTACACCACGTACCGTCGGACGAACACCACGCCAGCGTTTGGCGCCAGCCTTACCGAGCTTGCGCAAGGCGTGTTCTGCGTTGCCAACTTCGCCGATCGTTGCTCGACAATCGCTCATCACTCGGCGCATTTCACCGGAACGTAATCGCAAAGTTGCGTACATACCTTCACGTGCAACCAGCTGAACCGCAGCACCAGCACTGCGCGCCATCTGCGCACCACCGGCGGGCTTGAGTTCGATGCAATGTACGGTGCTACCGACTGGGATATTGGCCAGAGGCAAACAATTGCCCGCTTTGATAGGCGCTTCTCGACCTGACATCAGCGGGTCACCCGCTTTCACACCTTTCGGTGCAATGATGTAACGACGTTCACCGTCTGCGTACTTGATCAGTGCGATATTGGCGGTACGATTTGGATCGTATTCAAGACGTTCAACAACGGCAGCGATGCCATCCTTGTCGCGCTTGAAATCGATAATACGGTAACGACGCTTGTGGCCGCCACCAACGTGACGCGTGGTGATGCGCCCTTTGTTGTTTCGACCACCCGATTTTGACAAGCTTTCAACGAGAGGCTCGTAAGGGCCTTCCTTGGAAAGCTCCTTGTTGACAACCCGAACCTGGAATCGCTTACCCGGGGAGGTCGGTTTTGACTTGATAAGTGCCATGACGGAGACCTTTGCCCTTAACTACCTATGCTCATGAAATCGAGGTCCTGGCCTTCCGCCAGTTTTACGATGGCTTTCTTCCAGTCTGATCGCTTGCCTTCAGTTGCGCCAAAGCGCTTGACCTTGCCGCGAACATTGACGATCTGGACACTCTTTACATTGACATCGAACAGCTTCTCGACGGCTTTACGCACTTCAAGCTTGGACGCGTCCTTAGCAACCTTGAATGTATGCCGCCCTTGCATTTCAGCCGCTAACGCCGTCTTTTCAGAGACATGCGGCGCTAACAACACACTGTAAATTCGCTGGTCATTCATGCCAGACGCTCCTCAAGTTGCTTGATGGCGGCCGTCGTTATCACAATGTGCGGATAACGCACAAGACTGACAGGATCCAGCCCCTCTACATCAATCACATCGACGTAAGGAATGTTGCGACTGGCGAGGTATAACGACTCTGATACTTCATCCATCAGAAACAACACCTTCTCAACACCGAGCTCGGCCATCTTGGCACGCATCAGCTTTGTTTTCGGCTCCGTCACATCGACGGAATCAACGACTACCAGGCGCCCCTCGCTGGCCGCATGAGACAGTATCGAGCGGATAGCCCCGCGATACATCTTCTTGTTGACTTTTTGCGAATAATCGCGCGGCTTGGCGGCGAATGTGACACCACCACCGGCCCAGATCGGACTGCGTGATGTACCGGCGCGGGCACGACCCGTGCCTTTCTGACGCCATGGCTTGGCACCACCACCGCGCACTTCCGAGCGTGTCTTCTGGGCAGCATTACCTTCACGCGCACCAGCCAGATAGGCGGTCACGATCTGGTGCACCAGACCTTCGTTGTACTCGGCACCAAATACCGCATCGGAAACCGATACCGAGCTGCCACTATGTGTTTTCAAATCCATCGTGCTGCCTCTTTAAGCCGTCTGGGCCTTTTTGTTCTTCTGCTTGACAGCAGGCTTGATGATGACGTCACCACCGTCAGGACCTGGAACAGCCCCGCGGACAAGAATGACATCGCGCTCAGCATCAATTCTGACGATGCGAAGATTTTGCGTAGTCCGGCGAACTGCACCCATGTGCCCTGCCATCTTCTTACCCTTGAATACTCGGCCCGGGGTCTGGTTCTGACCAATCGAACCCGGCGCACGGTGAGATATCGAGTTACCGTGAGTCGCATCCTGCATCTGAAAGTTATGCCGCTTGACGCCACCGGCGAAGCCTTTACCGATGCTGGTACCGGTCACATCCACGACCTGTTCAGCCTCGAACATCTCAAGTCCAATTTCACCACCGACTTCAAGCTCAGCGCCTTCTTCGCCTTCAAGTCGAAATTCCCACAAGCCACGACCCGCACCGACACCTGCTTTGGCGAAATGCCCAGCCTGCGCCTTTGACAGGCGGCTGGCCTTCTTGTCGCCAGTGGTAACCTGAATCGAATCGTAACCATCTGATTCGACAGATTTTTTGGCTGTGATTCGATTCTTCGCAACCTCGATGACTGTGACAGGCAGAGACTGCCCCGCGTCATCGAATACGCGCGTCATGCCGAGCTTGCGGCCAACCACACCAAGAGCCATCAGTTTTCTCCAACACTCAATTTAGGCTCACTCTCAGGCGTACAACACATAGGACAATCTCTCGGGCAGGTATCCGACCCTCTGCCGACGGCCTGATGGCCTGGATAGCAGGGGCAGCTCGTACCGCCCGGACTGTCACAGCCCGAAGCGAGGAATAACTTTTATTTGAAACTCAAACGCTTAAAACAACAAAACACAGCGGAACGCCCACGCCGTGTTAGGTAGCTCGCCATAATAGCATGTAAATCTTGGCTTAGCATCGCCTGTTAACGAAAAATCCAGCTTTTCTCAAGCCTGAATGACGATAATTTCGGCAGTATATTGACGAAGATTCCATGCGAGCATGGATGCTTCGACGCTTCGGATGAAATCAACGTGTTTTGGCGTTGAGAGGCCAGTAAGCTGATGCTTTTACGTTACTCCTATCCAACAAACAGGTTACCCGTCCAACGCATGCCAACCGCAAACGAATCGCCTTGTCAGATACCCGACGACGATCCGCTTTTCCAGCACTATCACGATAAGGAATGGGGACTGCCCGTTACCTCAGACCGCGGATTGTTTGAAAAAGTCTGTCTGGAGGGCTTTCAGTCGGGATTGAGCTGGCAAATCATTTTGCACAAGCGCAAAGCGTTCAGGCTTGCCTTCGACAATTTCAATATTGAAAAAGTGGCGGGCTACGATGAAAAACGGATCGAAGTACTGCTGGCGAACCCGGAAATCGTTCGGAACCGGCGAAAAATCATCTCGGCCATCAACAATGCCGAACGAGCCAAAGAGTTACAGGCAGAATTTGGCAGCCTCAAGACGTTTTTCTGGCAGTTTCAGCCCGCCGGAGGTCGCCGCCCAAAAAAAATCACTCGCGCATGGCTGAAAAAAAATCCGATTTGCGATGAGTCGATTGCCATGGCAAAGGCGCTAAAGCAGCGCGGCTGGACCTTCGTCGGGCCCACGACCTTGTATGCGCTGATGCAGGCGACGGGCATTGTCAATGATCATGTTCACAACTGCCCGGTTCGCCAGGCCGTAGAGCGTAAGCGCCATGCTGCTGGCCTGTGTTCGGAAATGCGTTCGGAAATCTGAGCCGGACCTGGGTAAAGCGGAAAATCCGATCTTGAGCGTTAAATCTCGAATATCACACAGGCCAGCGGAGGCAAAGTCACACTCAAGCTCGCCTGCTCATCGGTCGTGATAGCGCCAAAATTACCGACACCACTGCCACCATAAATGCTTGCATCCGAATTGAATATCTCTTTATAGGTTCCCGCTTGCTGAAGCTGAAACCGGTAAGCCTCATGTACGACCGGCGTAAAATTGCACAGGGTCAGCACAGTACGGCTGCGATCCGCGGAATAACGGTAGAAGGCAATAACACTGTTGGCGTTATCATCGCATGCAACCCACTCGAAACCATCACCGGAACAGTCCGTTTCATACAAAGCCACAGTGCTTGAATAGAGACGATTAAGATCCCCTACCAGACGTGACATGCCGGCATGCAGCGGCTCGGAAGCCAGATGCCAATGCAAGCTACCATCGTGTTGCCATTCATGATGCTGCGCAAACTCCCCGCCCATGAAATTGAGTTTCTTGCCTGGATAGGTATACATAAAAGAATACAAAGCGCGCAGATTGGCAAACTTCTGCCATTCATCGCCAGGCATTCGGCCAATCATCGAACCCTTGCCGTGCACCACTTCATCGTGTGAAAAAGGCAAGGCAAAATTTTCGCTAAAGGCATACATCAAACCGAATGTCAGATTATTCTGATGATGCTGTCTATAGATCGGATCCTTGGAAAAGTAATCCAGGGTATCGTGCATCCAGCCCATATTCCATTTGAAGGTAAAACCCAGACCATCATCATAAGTAGGATGACTGACAGCAGGAAAAGACGTCGACTCCTCTGCCAGTGTGAATCCACCAATCGCATGCACCCATTCATTCATGCGTTTCAGAAACGCAATGGCTTCAAGGTTTTCGCGCCCCCCAAACTCATTCGGCACCCACTCGCCCGCCTTGCGTGAATAGTCGAGATATAACATCGATGCGACCGCATCGACACGCAAACCATCAAGATGAAATTCGCGTATCCAGTAAACCGCATTTGCCAATAGATAATTACACACTTCCTGGCGGCCATAATTGAATATCAGTGTCTGCCAATCCTGATGCATACCTTGGCGCGGATCGGCATGCTCGAACAAATGCGTGCCATCGAATTGACCGAGACCGTGTTCATCGGTTGGAAAGTGCGCCGGCACCCAGTCCATGATCACACCGATATCCGCAGCATGACAGGCGTTAACGAAATAACGAAAATCATCCGGGCTACCAAAGCGGGAGGTTGGTGCAAATAGTCCGATCGGTTGATACCCCCAGGAACCATCAAAGGGATGCTCGGTGATCGGCAGCAGTTCGATATGGGTATACCCAAGCTCAAGGGCATACGTGACAAGCTCATCGGCGAGCTCGCGATAACTTAATGGTCGTCCATCCTCATGGCGACGCCAGGACCCTGCATGGACCTCGTAGATTGACATCGGCACTTGCCGCATATCACGACCACGATTGCGTTGCAGGTAGTCCTCATCCGACCACGTAAACTGACTTTCGTAGACGATCGAAGAATTGGCCGGTGCTTGCTCGAAGTAAACTGCAAAAGGGTCATGTTTCAATGGAAGCAAGTCGCCACTCGCACCGACAATTTCAAATTTGTACAAAGCACCAGCACTAACCCCCGGAATGAAAATATCCCAGATACCACTACCAGGGTGCGCTCGCATGATATGCACGCGACCATCCCATTGATTGAAATCTGCAACCACGCTGACACGCTTTGCGTTAGGCGCCCAGACTGCGAACTGAGTTCCTGGATGGCCTTCATGTGTGCATAGCGATGAACCGAGCACTTTATACAAGTCTTGATGCAACCCCTCTGCGAAAAGATGGCGATCAATCTCACCGAAACGTGACGACAAGCCATACGCATCATTGAGTGTACGGGTGGTATTACATCCACCTGCACCGCCACTTTCAGATAGTTCAAGACTGTAGCGATCCACGTCCTTTTCGAGAACCAGCTCGAACAAGCCATGCTCATGAATTTTTTGCATCTCATGGCGAGTATTATCCGATGCAATCAATACGACTGAACTGGCAGTCGGTTGAAAACTTCGCGCGACGATACCCTGCCCATCTTGGTGCAAGCCAAGTACTGAAAACGGATCGGCATGCCTGCCCGTGACAATCTGTTCGATAGTGGTAGACGACAGTGTCATTGGTATAACTCGGACACGTAACGTCTTGCGCTACCGTCCCATTCAAAACGCTTTTCTGACGCCCTGTCAGCAATTTTCTGGAATTGCTTGGGATCATTCTCACGCAACTCAATAACCTCCATGACTCGCTGAACGAACGCATCGGCCTGAGCGGTCGTCGATACAGCCGAGAAGCTGAATCCATCCTGCTGATCATCGATGGTATCAGCCAAACCACCCACGGCATGGACAACGCAAGGCTGTCCCGCACGCATGGCGAGCATCTGACTGATACCGCACGGTTCAAAACTGCTCGGCATCAGAAAGAGGTCCCCCTGGGTATACAAATACTGAGCGAGAGTCTCGGCATAACGATTGATAAAAATGAAATTTCGGTACTCACCGGATAGACGCTGGCAAGCTTTTTCAAGCACAGGATCACCTGACCCTATCATGATGAACAAGCCACGACCTTCGAGCTGCTGCAGAATGTTGTGCAGCGCAGTTCGCCCATTCTCACAATGCGTGAAGAACAAGGTCGCTTTTTGCGTTGTCAGACGTCCAATGCTGGTCAAAAGATGTTGCGGCATCGCTTGCTGTTGAATATCCAGCAAGCGTTGGTGAGCCAGATAATCGACACCACGCAAATGAACATCATTGGCAATGACTTGCAGATAGGCCTGGTTAAAATCGGAACAGAAGCTCGCCCAATCCTTTCGAACATTTTTGCTTGATGGATAATCGATACCGTTGACGATGCCATGCAGATTGCCTTCTTCAGCGCGCCTCTGAAGATCCAGCTCAAGCCCTTCGCCGCCATGAAAACCACGAGCCATGTCGTTGGCTTGCATGATTTCCTGCGCATAGTTTGGCGACACCGTGCTGACCTTGTCAGCGAGACGTATACCAGCTGCCATCGGGTTCACACAATGCGGCCAACGGGGATCGCTAAGTGCTGCGGAATCAAAGTCCATCTCCGGAAACCAGGCCTGCAGGGATGAAGCTTGTTCAGCCAGTGGACGAATACCTTGCAAAGCGAGGTTGTGAATACTGAAAACGCTGCGCAGCGACCTTAGAGAGGCGAAATGCGGGTGAAAGGATTTAAGTACGGCAGCCAAACCCGCATGCCAGTCATGCAGATGCAGCACATCAACTTCGTCAAGTAGCCCTTCCTGAATGGCCTGTAAAGCTGCGGCACAATACAGAGCAAACTTGCTGGCATCGGTCGCAAATGGCTGGCCGTCAGCATCATCGCAATAGACCGCGCCAGCACCCCAAACACCAAACCAGGGGTGATGGACGAAATACTGCGCAACGCTGGCAGTCGATGGCTCATCACCGGGCTCTCCAGCTACAAGCCGAACCAGGCTGACAAGCTCA
>CAYULV010000039.1:0-6985 GCA_964445655.1 uncultured Granulosicoccaceae bacterium
GGCTAAGACAATCAGTTGGTCTCCCGGACAGTTTCGATGGTGTCTTGCAAGACACTGCCTCCAGCGCCACCCTGTGCGCCATCCTGACCATGCGTGAGCGGGCACTTGACTGGAAAGGCAATCAACAAGGTTTGTCGAACTTGCCTACGTTGCGCGTCTATGCCTCGACACGCACACACTCTTCTATCGATAAAGCCATGTGGGTAGCAGGATTGGGACAGGACAATCTGGTCAAGATCGACACCAACGAGGACTTCGCACTGGATGTCGATGCTCTGGCAAAAGCGATCCAGGATGATCGCGACAATGGTCTTTTGCCGGCTGGCATTGTCATCTGTGTCGGCGGCACAAGCATGGGGGCAACGGACAAGGTCAGAGAAATTTGTGAACTTGCCGAAAAGGAAGGTCTGTATACCCACATAGATGCCGCCTGGGCAGGTTCGGCCATGATATGTCCGGAGTTCCGTTACTTGTGGGAAGGCGCAGAGCTCGCCGACAGTATTGTGCTCAATCCGCACAAATGGTTGGGTGCATCAATGGAGTGTTCTGCGCATTTCGTCAAGGACCCCGCAACCCTGGTCAAGACGCTGGCCATCCAACCCGAATATCTCAAGACTTATGGACGCGACGGCATCATCAACTTCAGCGAGTGGTCAGTGCAACTTGGTCGTCGATTTCGGGCGTTGAAAGTCTGGTTTCTACTACGCGCCTACGGACTTGATGGCTTACGCACAATGATACGTAATCACGTCAGCTGGAGTGTGGAGTTATGTGCGCGACTTGACGATGAATCCGATTTTGAAATAACGACACAACCAATTCTGTCGCTGTTTACATTTCGTTACAAACCAATAAATACATCACTCGATCTCGACGCGGTTAACTTAAGACTAGTCAATGCTATCAATAATGATGGTCGTATCTATCTAACGCAAACGATGCATGATGGACAATTGGTTATCAGGTTCGTCTGCGGACAGTTTGATATGACTCATGATGATATTGAAATCGCATTTGATGTCATAACATCGGTAGCGAGAGAGTCAACGACCTGACAACAATTTCGCGTAAAAGTAGCATCTTCAATAGCACGAACATCGTTCGTCTATCAATATCACATTGATAAACATCTATTCAATATTATGGTTGTTAACCCTGTTTTACAAAGTCGGGGAGCCATATACACCTGAGTATTACATCGAGAAGCTAAGATGATGACATCTGGCTAACAAAGGCAATCAGTTGCCACTCTACAACTTAAATAGCGATGTAAGTTTCAATAGCCAGTGCAATCCCATAGCTCATTACTCAGGAATTGAAAATGAAAGTTCATAACAAGTTAATCGCCGAATTTATCGGTACGTTCTGGTTAGTACTTGGCGGGTGTGGCAGTGCGATGGTGGCTGCAACATTCGGCCAGGAAAACGGTATTAACATTGGTCTTGTTGGTGTCTCCCTTGCGTTTGGTTTAACCGTTCTTACTATGGCTTACGCCGTTGGCCCAGTTTCCGGCGGCCATTTCAACCCTGCTGTGTCAATCGGGCTTGCCGTTGCAAAGCGTTTTCCGGCGGGACAGTTAGCCCCTTACATAATTTCTCAAGTGCTAGGTGCAATTGCAGCAGCAGTCGTCTTGGCAATCATTGTTAAAGGCAACGGCTCAGAGATAGGCACATTGGCGGCTAACGGTTACGGTGATGCTTCGCCTGGAAAGTACAATATGTTCGCTGTACTGGTTACTGAAGTTGTTATGACTGCAGCCTTTCTGTTTATCATCCTTGGCGCCACCGATGAGCGCGCTGGAACAGCTGCAGGCTTTGCACCCATCGCAATTGGTCTGGGATTGACCTTGATTCACCTGATTTCTATTCCAGTGTCAAATACCTCAGTCAACCCGGCACGTAGTACAGGTCCTGCACTGATTTCAATGGATGGAACGGCAATCGCCCAGTTGTGGATGTTTTGGGCGGCTCCGATTATCGGCGCGGTAGTGGGTGCCATACTCTACAAGCTCACCTTGGCTGGTGGTCGCTTTGATGCGGAAGCTTGAAGCTAAAGCTGCCGATACGAATCAATAAGCTACGCAAGTAGTTGAATACAGACAGGGGCGATAATCTTCGCCCCTGCTCTTCGCACTAGCAATCAATACCCAACGTTACCAATCAACGTCACCAATAAATACCCGATATACAAGCCTCAAGGAACGAGATGATCAGACAGATTTTGGCTGGTACTTCCCACCGTTCTTTTCAGACCAGGCGATCGGATCGTTTAAAAACGCCTCGACTTGAATGTGCGTCTCTTCGCTGAAGTTACCCGCACGCCGCGACTCGGCAAGTACATCCCACCAAGTGGCCAGATAGTGAAGTTGCAAACCCGCTTTATCGAGGTTCGCAGGTGTTTGCTTGAAGATGTCGTAATAGAACACCACCAGCGTATGACTGACTTCAGCGCCCGCTTCACGAATGGCTTCAGCAAAGCTCAGTTTTGAGCCACCGTCTGTGGTCAGATCCTCTACCAGCAATACGCGTTGACCATCTTTGATATCACCTTCGATGCGTGCATCGCGACCAAAGCCCTTCGGTTTTTTGCGTACGTACTGCATGGGTAACTGCAGGCGATCGGCAATCCATGCAGCAAACGGGATTCCCGCAGTTTCACCACCGGCGACCGCATCAAAAGCCTCAAAGCCCACATCGCGAACCAGATTAGATACAGCGAAGTCCATCAAGGTCGATCGAATGCGCGGGTAGGAGATCAGTTTCCGACAATCGATATAAACCGGGCTTGCCAGACCGGAGGTGAAGATGTACGGCTCGTCAGACCGGAAATGCACGGCTTCAATCTCGAAAAGCATGCGGGCCGTCAGCGCGGCCATCTCGTCACGTTCGGCAAATGAGGTAGAAAACATGGATGCAATTTGCTCAGCTAAAGTTGCGTCTCAGAGACCACTCCAAGACGATCTTGGGAAAGTAATTGATGGTACAGAAAGCCGTCCGGAAGACAATCAAGTGACCACATGCCAGTGAACCGGCCTGCCCGGATCAAACGTCACAACAACATCATCACCGACCATAAGTGGCGGTGTGATACTTAGCGGCTCATCGCGTTTTTCAAGTGTGATGGTGTCACGATTGCGTGGCAGTCCGTACCAGTCAGGACCATTACTTGAAGCAAACGCTTCGAGCTTATCAAGTGCACCGGCTTCCTCGAACACCGTTGCCAGACAGGACATGGTATTACCTGCATTGAAGACACCAGCACAACCACAGGCGCTCTCCTTTTGCGATTTTACATGGGGGGCGCTGTCAGTGCCGAGGAAAAAACGCGCGTCTCCACTGGTGGCCGCTGCAATCAGCGCCAGCCGATGACTTTCACGTTTGGCTACCGGCAAGCAGTAATAATGAGGACGTATACCACCGACGAGCAAATGATTACGGTTGATCATCAAGTGATGCGTAGTGATCGTGCAAGCCAGATTCTTCGACGACTGCCGCACATAGTCGACGCCATCAGCCGTTGTCACATGCTCCATCACGATCCTGAGTTCGGGCAATCGTTTACGTAAGGGATCAAGCACAGTCTCGATAAACCGCGCTTCGCGATCAAAAATATCGATGTCAGCGTCAGTGACTTCACCATGTACACATAGCATGACGCCACTCTCGGCCATGGCTTCGAGAACCGGCATGACCTTGTCAATTGACGTAACACCTGATGCAGAGTTGGTCGTGGCACCGGCGGGATACAGCTTTACCGCCGATATCAAACCTGAGGCGGCAGACTCGATGACATCAGAAGGGACAGTTTGCTCTGTCAAGTACAGCGTCATCAAAGGTGTAAAGCTTGATGCCAACCCAGCCTTGGCAACGGCCTTGTTGATACGTCCGCGATAGGCTTCGGCATCAGCACCGGTGACCACCGGAGGCACCAGATTGGGCATGATGATAGCTCGCGCAAAATCACGTGCACTGGCAGCGACTACAGCTTCCAGCATCTCACCATCGCGAAGATGCAGATGCCAGTCGTCAGGGCGTATCAACGTTATTTTCACGGATGGTTTCAGCTCTTTTTTTCTTCGGCGTTGATGATTTTTTTAAACGCATCCAGAGTCTCCTGTGACACGTGGTGCTCGACCCCTTCCGAATCTCGTCGGGCCGTTTCATCGGACACACCGATAGCCAATAGAAAACGGTAAACCAGATCATGACGAGCACGACTTTCATCGGCCAGTTGTTTTCCGGCTTCGGTAAGAAAGATGGACCGATACGGCTCGCTGGTCACAAAGCCCTCACGTTGCAAGCGGGCCAAGGTCTTGCTCGCACTCGGTTGCGAGATGCCCAGGCGCTCAGCCACTTCAACCAGACGCGCCTCGCCCTGACTGCGAATCAGATCATCTATCAGTTCGACGTAGTCCTCCGTCGATTCCATCTGATGCGCTTGTCGGACACCGGCAAACACCTCAGCCTGCGCATCCGGCTCCTCGAGAGGACGATGCAGTCGATCACTACTCATCTAGGGGGACTCTTGTTCACAGGGAATCACAATCAAATTATGCCACGATCTTGTATTTTTAATTAAGATGTATAAACTAAGCCATGGCTAAATTTTGGAAATAATTGTGAATCGCGTCTGCAGAACCCTGATAGCAGCCCCGCTGACCGCTCTGCTTGTGTTCACAGGCTTGCTATGGATACCCGACAGTGCTGACGCCAAAGACAAGATCACGGTTGTCACCACGTTCACCATCCTCAAGGATATGGCAGAGAATGTTGCCGGCGATGCAGCTACCGTGGTGTCAGTGACCAAACCCAACGCCGAAATTCACAACTATCAACCCACACCCAAAGACATTGGCCGCACACGTAAAGCCGATCTGGTGTTGTGGAACGGATTGAATCTCGAGCTGTGGTTCGAGAAATTTCTACAACGCCTCAAAGGAGTGCCAAGTGTCATCTTGAGCGAAGGTGTCGAACCCATAAGTATTGGGGATGGCCCCCATGACGGGAAACCAAATCCACATGCCTGGATGAGTCCTTCGGTTGCATTGGTTTACGTCGACAATATAGAAGCCGCCTTGATTTCCATCGACCCTGACAATGCCGATGTCTATCGAGCAAATGCCAAGGCGTACAAGGCGAAGATCAGTGCAACCATTGAACCGCTGCGCGACATTCTCAAGGACATCCCGGCCGAGCGTCGCTGGTTGGTGACCAGCGAAGGCGCGTTCAGTTACCTGGCGCGCGAGTTTGATCTTCAGGAGTTATACCTGTGGCCAATCAATGCTGATTCGCAAGGCACGCCACAACAAGTGAAGAAAGTCATCGACACCGTTCGCGCGAACGATATACCCGCGATTTTTAGCGAAAGCACGGTCTCGGCCAAACCGGCACAGCAAGTGGCACGTGAGACAGGCGCAGCATATGGCGGTGTGTTGTATGTCGATTCACTGAGTAACGAGGACGGTCCGGTACCGACCTATCTCGACCTGCTTGAACAGACCATCAAAACTGTCGCCGATGGCCTCTCAACGCAATGAATGACCTGCGAGTCATTCGCAAAAATCAGGCACAGGAAGTCGCCGGTCATGGAATTGATGCGACAGACCTGACCGTTGTCTACCGAAACGGCACTGTCGCTCTGAACAAGGCAAGTTTCAAGATACCTACATCCTCCATTTGCGCGCTGGTGGGTGTCAACGGTTCAGGTAAATCAACACTTTTCAAGGCCATCATGGGCCTTGTCCCGTTAGCATTGGGCTCTGTATCAATACTCGGTCAACCCGCCGGCCGCGCACTGCAAAGAAACACGGTTGCCTACGTGCCGCAAAATGAAGAGGTCGACTGGAATTTCCCGGTACTGGTCGAAGATGTCGTCATGATGGGCCGATACGGCCATATGGGAATTTTCAGGCGACCCAGTGCTATCGATCATCAAAAGGTCGATGCAGCGTTGGCGCGGGTACACATGAGCGACTTTCGCAAACGTCAAATCGGAGAACTGTCCGGGGGCCAGAAAAAACGCGTCTTTCTCGCACGGGCGTTGGCCCAAGAAGGCCAGGTCATTCTGCTCGATGAACCCTTTACCGGCGTAGACGTGACAACAGAAGAAGCCATCATAGCCTTACTCAAAGAGCTACGTGATGAAGGCCGAGTCATGCTTGTGTCGACACATAATCTAGGTAGCGTGCCGCAGTTTTGTGATCAGGTAGTTCTCGTCAATCGCGAAATACTGGACTACGGTCAAACCGAAACCGTCTTCACGCAGGAAAACCTGCAACAAGCCTTTGGCGGCACACTACGTTTTCATGTTCTGGGCGGTACTGACTTGCATGATGATGATGATCAACGTCAGGTCACCGTCATTACCGATGATGAACGACCGTTCGTACTTTATGGCGACGAGGATGAGCAACCACCAGGCGACGGCAAGTCGTGAACCTGTTGCTTGAACCATTCGGCTACACCTATATGGTAAACGCCATCTGGTGTAGTGCTTTGGTAGGTGCCATATGTGCGTTTCTCAGCGCCTACCTTATGCTCAAGGGATGGTCATTGATCGGAGATGCATTATCGCACTCCGTTGTCCCCGGTGTCGCCGGGGCTTATATGCTCGGCATACCCTATTCACTGGGTGCTTTCATTTCAGGTGGTCTGGCGGCCGCTGCGATGTTGTTCATCACGCAGCGATCACAACTCAGAACAGATGCCGTTATCGGCCTGATCTTCACTGGCTTTTTCGGCCTTGGTTTGTTCATGGCATCGCTGTCACCAACATCTGTCGATATACAAACCATCGTGTTTGGCAATATTCTCGCGATCACACCGTTCGACGCCCTCCAGTTGGTCATCATTGGCCTCATCACCCTCGTCTGTCTGTTGGTTTTTTGGAAGGATTTCATGGTGGTGTTCTTTGATGAGACCCATGCCCGGTCGATTGGCTTTCGCATCAACTTTCTGAAGATACTTTTCTTTACCCTGCTTAGTGC
>CAYULV010000039.1:7085-9187 GCA_964445655.1 uncultured Granulosicoccaceae bacterium
ACTGGCACTGTCGAGCGTCAAGCGTGATTGAATTCTTTACAGAGCCGCTTAGTTTGGATTTCATGCAGCAAGCGCTATTGATAGGCTTGTTGGTGTCGACAGCTGCTGCCGCACTGTCGTGCCTGCTGGTACTTAAAGGCTGGTCATTGATGGGCGATGCCGTGTCACATGCCGTACTCCCTGGTATCGTCATCGCCTATATCATCGGCATACCCATGCTGTTGGGTGCCTTTGTTGCCGGTATGTTGTGTGCGATCGCGACCGGCTATGTCAGCAACAACAGTCGACTAAAAGAAGACACTGTGATGGGAATAGTTTTCAGTGGCATGTTTGCACTGGGACTCGCACTTTTCACCAAAATAGAGACCGACTTGCACCTTGATCAGGTCCTGTTTGGTGACATGCTCGGGGTAAGTTGGCGAGACATCGGCCTGACGGCATTGATGACACTACCCGTGCTTGGTATCGTCGTGATCAAACGCCGCGATTTGTTGGTCTTTGCCTTTGATCCGCAACACGGCAGAGTCGTTGGCCTGAACATCAAGCTGTTGCATTATGGTCTGCTGGCCTTGCTGTCACTGCTGATCGTCGCCGCTATAAAAGCGGTTGGAATCATTCTGGTTATCGCTGTATTGATAGCACCCGGCGCGATTGCATTTCTCCTGACCCAGCGCTTCGAGGCGATGATGTGGTGGGCCATCAGCATTGCCGCCTTTTCGACCTTCGCTGGCATTCTGCTGAGCTATCACATCGATAGCGCACCAGCGCCCACCATTGTCGTGATCCTGACCGGAATCTTCATCGTGACCTTTCTGTTTGCCCGACGCGGTGGAATACTCAGAACTCGCGCTCACCCCAAAAAACGCTCCAACTAGCTGATTTCTATATGAAATATTATCCTACTGTTTTAGTAGGAAATACCCACTATTTTTTCGTGGTTGTTAATAAGAATTATTCGTATTACGCTTAACAACCACTTCCAATAAAAACCAATCCTTTGCTCATGTCCCGCCGCAAAACACCTTCGTTAAAATCCCGCCTGTTGATCAGCCTGATAGCTGCATCAAGCCTCACCACCTTGACTACCAACGCCCTGGCCGCCGAAGAGGTAAACGTTTACTCCTACCGCCAACCATTTCTGACAGACCCGCTTTTCGATGCGTTCACCGCCAACACCGGAATCAAGGTCAACACGGTATTTGCCAAACAAGGATTACTGGAACGTCTTGAGAACGAAGGCCGCAACAGCCCTGCCGATCTGCTGCTTGTTACAAACGTCGGCCGTCTCGACGGTGCGGTTCAAGCTGGTGTCACGCAGGCGGTGGTAAGCGAGAAGCTGAACGACAATATCCCAGACATCTATCGCGATCCCGATGGCCACTGGTTTGGCCTGACCAATCGAGCTCGCATCATCGTCACTGCCAAAGAGCGAGTAGCGGACGGGGTTGTAGAAAGCTATGAAGATCTCGCCAAACCTGAACTCAAAGGCCGCATCTGCACCCGAAGTGGCAAGCATGAATATATGGTCGAGCTGATTGCATCGATTGTTGCGCATCATGGCGAAACCAAAGCCAATGAATGGTTAAGTGGCGTCAAGTCTAACCTTGCACGCAAACCGCAAGGCAATGACCGAGCACAAGTGAAAGCGATCGCCGAAGGACAGTGTGATGTGGCGGTGATTAATTCCTACTACATGGGTGCCATGTTGTCCGATCCCGAACAGGCAGGCCCCGCAAAGACAGTGAATATTGTCTTTCCCAATCAAGCTGATCGCGGCACCCATATGAACATCAGTGGTGTAATCATGACTAGCGCCGCGCCCAATAAAGACAATGCATTGAAGCTTATGGAATATCTCGCAAGCGACGAAGCACAAGCTATTTATGCGGAGCGTAACCATGAGTTTCCAGTCAAACCGTCGGTAGAACGATCCGAGCTGGTGTCCTCCTGGGGTGAATTCAAGACCGATGAGTTAAGCCTGACCGAGGTGGCAAAACATAGAGCCACAGCCAGCAAGCTTGTCGATACGGTCAACTACGACGGCTGATCATGAGTCGTGGTAGCGCAGTCCACGGCCGTGCGCGAGCACGCTGGGGATCCAG
>CAYULV010000039.1:9287-20504 GCA_964445655.1 uncultured Granulosicoccaceae bacterium
CGAGCAGCCTTTCTTGAACAGTCAGCATCAGTTCTCGAAGCGGCACGCGTGCTTGGCGGCAATTCGCATCAGCGCTTTTTGAAGGTTGCCTTGCCGATGGCTAGACCCGCCATCATCGTTGGTCTTGCCATGGCACTGATGGAAACGCTTAACGATTTCGGTACGGTTGACTACTTCGCTGTTCGGACTCTGACAGCCGGTTTGTACGATGTATGGCTAGGCATGAACAACCTCGGTGGCGGCGCGCAGATTGCCAGTCTTTTGCTGATCTTTGTCATGATGCTGATAGGCATGGAAAAGGTTTCTCGTAAACAGCGAGAAAACTTTCAGCCGACCGCAACGCGGTTTCGACCACTGACACGCCACACATTGACGCGTTCGCGCGCCGCCGCAGCTACCGTGTTCTGCCTGCTGCCGGTGCTATTGGGATTTCTGATTCCGGCCTGGGTACTCGTTGACTATGCGATAGAGTATTTCTCCGAATCCTGGAATAGTGATTTCAGAACGATCGCCATGCACTCGGTGCTGCTCTCGGCAACAGCCGCAATCAGTGCGGTACTTGTCGGCATACTGTTAAGTTACAGCCAACGACTACACCCTACTCGCGTGCTACGCACGAGCATCAATATTTCCAGTCTCGGCTATGCGGTTCCCGGTGCCGTGCTCGCCATTGGCGTCATCATTCCTTTCGCCGCATTCGACAATGCACTTGATGGTTTCCTGCGCAAGCACTTTGACGTCTCGACAGGTTTGCTACTGAGCGGTACGGTGTTCGCACTGGTGTTCGCCTACACCGTACGTTTTTTGGCCGTGGCCTATGGATCGGTTGATGCCAGTATGCGCAAGATCAGCCCACATATGGACGACGCGGCCCGCTCATTAGGACACTCCTCCGGCACTATCCTCAGAAAAATACACCTGCCATTGATGCGGGGTGGTGTATTGACCGCCGCATTAGTCGTGTTCGTTGATTGCATGAAGGAACTGCCCGCAACATTGGTATTACGGCCCTTCAATTTCGACACCTTGGCGACGCATGTCTATCAATATGCATCTGACGAATTGATTGGTCAGGCAGCGCTCGGTGCATTGTTGATTGTTGTGGTCGGGCTGGCACCTGTCATCCTGCTGACCGTGACTATTGATCGCTCCCGCGAGCTTAAAGCGGCGGGAATTGTACCCCTTCAAACAACGGCGGCATCTGAAAACGCATCTTAAGTCCTTCTAAAGATAACTGCGTTCTCAGAGCTCATCCCAGGGAGTCAATTCATACTGCCTGCGATAATACACATTGATTGCAACCATAGCCAAACCAAACAGAACGCCTGCCAACAGCGCAATGCCCACAGCCCAATTCACCGATAGATCACGTGAGCGCAAGAACGCGACCCACATCAAAACACCCCACCACATAGAAAAGTAGCCGGCACAACATAGAAAATAAGGGATATCCGGATAATAAAACTGCGGTTTTATCTTTACCCCAAACATCCTGAGGATACGAAACATCGGTGTGCGGTAACGTATCTTGGGGACTTTCTTCTCATGCAATTCCATGAGCGCTTTCTCAAGCTTTGCATCGAAATCGTCATTACTCATGTGCAAGGCACTCAGTCACAAGCATCAGTAGTCTTCCGGCCAGATCGCCCGGCTGAACAAACCGCCATCCACACCCAGAGTTTGACCTGACACAAATCGCATACCGGGCTCACACAAAGCCAGTACCGCATCAGCAATATCGTCAACCTGTCCGACTCGGCGCTGCGGGGTCAGTGGCGACCAACGTTCGGCATAGTCTGTCGTTTCGGATTTGGTGCGTTCGGTTTCTATCGCGCCTGGCGCTATACAGTTCACTTGAATGCCCAGCGGCCCCAATTCCAGAGCCGCAGACTTGGTCAGCATTTCAATACCTCCTTTCGAGGCGGTGTAACTGACCAGTGATGGAAATGCCAGATGATTGCAACCGGAGCCAAGATTGATGATGCTTCCCCGCTCCAGGGTATCGTCCAACGCAAACGCTCGGGCAAAACCCTGAGTCATCAGAAAACTGCCGGTCAGATTGACATCCAGTGTATGCCGCCATTGTTCAACTGACAGTTCCAGAAGTGGTGCCCAATATTGCACGGCTGCATTGTTGACAAGAATGGATGCTCGTCGTCCAAAGTGTTGAACGAGCTTATCGAAGAAACCAAGACTTTGCGTCTCATCAGTGATATCGACGTTGAAGTAGCAGACATCGGAGCCTTGAGGAAACTGCTGCATGAAGCGTTCACGGTTTTTCGCCTGCTTGATATCCACCACCGCTACCGAGCGCCCGGAGGCAGCCAGTGCACGAGCAATTGCCAGTCCGATGCCCTGATGGGCACCGGTGACAATCGCAAGTTCTGAATCCGGTCGGTTCAAACGCGCCTCAGGCGTATATCGGGAAGCGCGAAGTCAAGGCCTTGACTTCGGCATCCACGGCTTTTTCGACGGCATCATTGCCACCACCTTCGCCATTGTCGGCAAGGCCTTCGATAACCCGCAGAATCAATTTACCGACGGTACGAAATTCATCCGTACCAAAACCGCGTGTTGTCGCAGCAGGAGTACCCAGTCGAATACCTGATGTGACAAACGGGGATGCCGGATCGAACGGAATACTGTTCTTGTTGCAGGTGATACCTGCTCGTCCAAGCGCGGCTTCGGCAGCCTTGCCGGTCACAGCCTTGGACCGCAAGTCGACGAGCAACACATGTGTATCCGTACCACCGGACACCAGATGAAGTCCGCCAGCTTCCAATGTCTTTGCGAGCATATGGGCATTATCAATAACAGCTTGTTGATAATCCTTGAACGAATCATTTAGCGCTTCACCAAAAGCCACTGCCTTGGCTGCAATCACATGCATTAGCGGTCCACCTTGTAGACCTGGAAACACTGCTGAGTTGATCTTCTTGCCCAGTTCCTCATCCCGCGACAGGATCATGCCACCACGCGGTCCACGCAATGTCTTGTGTGTAGTGGTGGTGACGACGTGCGCGTGATCCAGCGGATTGGGATGCTTGCCAGCGGCCACCAGTCCTGCAAAGTGCGCCATGTCGACCATGAAGATGGCACCAACTCGATCGGCCACTTTACGAAAACGCGCAAAGTCGATAACCCGTGGATAGGCCGAGCCACCCGCAATAATCAGGTCTGGCTTATGCTCAAGTGCCTGAGCTTCCATCAAGTCGTAATCGATCTGGTGTGTTTTTTCATCAACACCATAAGTCACCGCATCGAACCATTTTCCAGACTGGTTGACCGGTGAGCCATGGGTCAGGTGACCGCCAGCTGCGAGGTCCATGCCCATAAATGTCGCACCGGGTTTCAGCAAGGCGAGGAACACGGCCTGATTCGCCTGCGCACCCGAGTGCGGTTGTACATTGATGAAGCTGCAATCGAACAGCTCCTTGGCCCGCTCGATCGCAAGCGTTTCGGCAGAATCAACATGTTCGCAGCCACCATAGTATCGTTTGCCAGGATACCCTTCCGCATACTTGTTGGTCATGACCGAGCCTTGCGCTTGCATGACCGCGGCAGACACGATGTTCTCCGAGGCAATAAGCTCTATCTCATGTTGCTGACGACCCAATTCGTTATTGATGGCCGCCATGATCGCGGGATCAGCATCATTGAGATCACGCTTGAAAAAACTGGCACGTGCCAGATCAGTATTAACCACGTCCGCTTTGCTGCTCACTATTGAAACTCCAAAAAATAAAAGAAACTGTTATTGCTTGAGCTTGTAACCGGTCCGGAACATGATCCAGACAATCAGGATGCAGCTAAGCAAAAATAAAAGGATCATCGCCAGACTGAGTCCAACACCAACATCAGAGACTTCAAAGAAGCTCCAGCGAAATCCGCTGATCAGGTACAAGACCGGATTCAGCAAGGTAATTTTTTGCCAGAACGGTGGCAGCATGCTCACCGAGTAGAAACTACCGCCGAGGAAAACCAGTGGTGTAATCACCAGCAAGGGAATCAATTGCAGTTTCTCAAAATTGTCAGCCCACAGGCCAATGATAAATCCAAACAAACTGAACGCAACGCAGGTCAACAAGAGAAACGCCAGCATCCAGAATGGATGGGCTATTCGTAGGTCGACAAAAAACGAAGCCGTGATGAGGATGATCGTACCGATAATCAGTGACTTTGTCGCCGCGGCCCCGACGAAGCCAATAATAATTTCAAAAAATGAGACAGGGGCCGACATGATTTCGTAAATCGTACCGGTGAACTTGGGGAAGAAAATACCGAACGAGGCGTTGGATATACTTTGCGTCAACAAGGACAGCATCACAAGCCCAGGCACGATGAAGGAGCCATAGCTGACCCCCTCAATCGACTGAATACGCGAACCGATTGCCGACCCAAAAACTACAAAATACAAAACAGTCGATATGACCGGCGACGCAATACTTTGCATCAAGGTATTACGCGTGCGGCGCATTTCATTGTGGTAGATGGTCTTGATCGCCTGAACGTTCATGATTGCGCCTGCACCAGATTGACGAATATGTCCTCGAGTGAGCTTTGCGTGGTCTGCAGATCTTTCAAGGAAAGCCCGGCCGCAGTAATCGCCTGCAATAGCGCCGTGATACCGGTGCGATCCTGCTGGGTGTCAAAGGTATAAGTAATCCTTTGACCATTGTTGGACAGTACCAGATCAAATTCAGCAAGCGACGCTGGCAATGTCTCAACCGCCTGACGTAAATCAACGATCAATTGTTTCTTGCCTAGCGACTGCATCAGATTTTCCTTGTCGTCGATCACCAGCAATCGCCCATCGCTGATGACCCCCACTCGATCAGCAATTTCCTCAGCCTCTTCGATATAGTGGGTTGTCAACACGATAGTCACGCCATCTGCGCGCAGTTGTTCCACCAGTGCCCACATATCTTTGCGAAGTTCGACATCAACTCCGGCGGTTGGCTCATCGAGAAACAGAATGCGCGGCTCATGGGCCAGCGCCTTGGCTATCAAGACTCGTCGCTTCATACCACCGGAAAGCTGCTGAACCAGATTGGTCTTCTTGTCAGCAAGGCTTAAATCTGCCAGGAGCTTGTCAATATAAGACTCATTAGGCGCTTTACCGAACAATCCACGGCTGAACTTGATTGTGTTGGCGACGAGGTCAAACGCACCGAGCGTCAATTCTTGTGGTACCAGGCCGATCAGTTCCCGAGTCTTTCTGAAATCCTCGATGATGTCGTAGCCACCCACCTTGACGCTGCCAGCGGTCGGATTCACCAGCCCACAGATCAAGGAGATCAAGGTGGTTTTGCCGGCGCCGTTGGGGCCTAGCAAAGCGAGAATTTCGCCCGCCCGTATATCAAGATCAATACCTTTGAGTGCCTCATGCCCCCCTTTGTAGGTTTTCTTGAGGCCACGAATCGAGATAATGGGAGTAGCGTCGCTACTGTTGCTGTTACTCATGCCCTATTCTCTCACGTAAGCCACTGGCAGACGCATGCCAATAGTGACCCAGGGAGACTGATTTTGCGCGATCGGCACGCCGCCATGAGCCTCGGCTATCATGCGCACGATGTACAAGCCCAAGCCCAGATGCATGGAAGATGAATCGCTCGTCCGTTCTGAATACATTGGATCAAAAAATTGCGTCAGACGTGCCGGATCAATGGCCTGCCCTCGATTGGCAACTGCCAATGTCAACTGAGGCTCGGAAGCCGTTCCACCCAGAGAAACCACGATTCGAACATCACCATCGCTACTGAAATCGACCGCATTATCGATCAACTTGTCGAGCGCTTGTTGCAGTAGTTCAGGGGAAGCCATTATGGACGCTGGCGGTATGGGTAGGCTCAGTGTTGCATCGTCAAGTTCAAATCTTGCCGCAACTGTTTCGAATCGAATGGACGGGTATACCTGCCGATACCGACTCAAGGAACCTTCTACCCAGGCCTGCATATCGACTTGTGACATTTCGGCACGCTGTACCGTTTGTTCAAGGCGGGTTGATTCAACCAACGCACGAATAATGGCCCCAAGCTGATCAGCGCCACCACTGGCCCTGTCGATCAAGGTTTGCGATTCGAGATCAAGCTGATTCCGGTCAAGATTTTCGATCGACGTCTTGACCACGGACAAAGGTGTACGCAACTCATGTGACAATCGGCTCGACAAAGCCTCGAGATAGTCCGTATAGGCGGCCGACCTGGCAAGCAGTGAGGATAGATTGCGCGACAGATCACCAATCTCGTCGCGCGCATCGCTACCTGACAAACCAAAGACTCGCCCGTCCTCACTGACCGCTCGCTGGGCTTGCTGCGACAAACGACGAATTCTGAGAGACAAGGTGGTAGCAAATATCAACAAGCCGACACCGGTCAGCAGACTGACAAACAGCAATAGACTGAACAGGCGAGCCAATTGACTACCGGCGTAGGCTGACGCATGTTCTTCATTGCTTTCATACAAGAGGTAGGCATCCGGTGTCTCACCACCAATGGCGAGCAGCGAACCCAATACCCGGTCATTTTCATCACTGACATAGCGAGAGGTAGGCGCATCTGGATCGATACGATTTCGTTGCTCCCTAGTCAGATGCAATGGCACCGAAGCAGGATCGTAATCGGCGAGCAAAGGTAATTCGCCAGCCGCAAACCAGGCAAACAGCCTGAACAGAACAGCGTCAAGAATACTGGTGTTCGCTGCCGGGTCAACCGCGCGCAGACCCGTGCTTTCAGAGTCAGAACCGTCACTCTCTAACGATTCAAGTTCGTCATCAATGTACAGTTCGTTAACATCCGCCAGCAAGCGTCCTTGACGATCATAAAGACGCGCGCGTATTCCAGGTGTCACCCACGCAGCCAATCGCTCATGCGCCGCCCTGCTGGTATGAAAAAGCGCACCCGTGTCGGTGGTAGCTGACGACGGTGTGCTTGCGGTTGGAGGTCGCCGAAGCCATGAACGCATGCTAGTGGGTGACATAGAGCCAACCCAACTATCACGTTTCGCACCATTACGGTCAACGTCGATAGCCGCAATACCCACAGTGGTACCAAACGGCGGTAAAGGCATTTCTACCTCAAGCTGATAACCTTGACTGTTCTTGATCCAGACACCACGCCAGCTGGATAGATTTTGACCGAGCTTGCGTTCACGCCCGTTTGCCAAACGGCTGGTGGATGCATGCAACGCTGATAAAGAGCCAGGTGCGATCGCCCGAAACAAACCGTGCTGCCAGTTTCCGTCAGCTGCGCCAATCAGAATCTCAACTGCATCGCCGTTTACAAGGCGTGTCGCCGCATCCGGAATTTCTCCCTCCCCAGCATCGAACGGTATCAGGGGCGGCTTATGATAGACAACGGTATCGTCGTGTATTTCCACATAGATGAACAAACGCTGCTCGTAGCGTGCGAAGCGCACGCGCATACGACTGCTCTGACCCTCGTTCATGAATTCAAGTGGTGCGTGGTTTAGCGTTCGCCAATCATCGCTATACCCATCGACAAAAATTGGATAACGCGACGTCTCTGCATACCAGTCACTACTTGTTGCCGGTCTGGAACCCTCCTTGAACAAGCTTTCGAGCTCTTCGGACTCATCGAGAGCCACGCGCAAATTCAGCACTTTCAACGATTGTTCGTCAATGCGAGTTTGTTGCAAGGTTGCATACAACTGCTTGGCACTGTGCCAACCAACTATCGGTACAAGCAACGTCAACGCACAGGCAAGCAACATTTGCGTTCGAAGTTTCATGGTTTCAAGACCGCTACCTTGCTACCTAATACAACAAAGTGTCCATCCAGCGATAACCCAAACCATAAACGGTTTGTATCGCAGTGAACTCCTTGTCAATTATCATGAACTTCGCTCGTATACGTTTGATATGCGCGGTTATGGTCTGATCATCCAGAACCAGATTTGCCGCATCCATCAACTGTTGACGGCTTTTAACCTGACCAGGATTCTTGGCAAGACAGGCAACCAGCCAGAATTCAGTTACGGTCAAATCCACCGCTTGATCGCGCCAATGCACATGCAGACGATCGAGATTCAAACGCATCGGCCCAACTTCCTGTTCGCTACTTTTTTCATCCGGTTGACTGAAAGCCTCGACCCGACGCAGCACTGTATTCACCCGCGCGACCAGATGCTGCAGACTGATGTCCTTGGTCAGGTAGTCATCGGCGCCCAGGCGCAGCCCAGATATGACATCAAGCTCACTATCGCGTGCCGTCAGAAACAGTATAGGCAGTCGCGCTGACAGGCTCCTGAGCTCCTTGCACAGTTCGAAACCCGCTTCACTATCTCGGCCCAAGCCAATATCAATGATAGCCACATCGGGCAGACGCCGCCTGACGGATTCAAGCGCCGGGTCAGCCGCTGCAAAACTGAGTACGTCAAAGCCCGCCCGACCGAGGGCCAGGGAATAATTCTCTCGCAATGCCGGCTCATCCTCAACGAGAACCACTCGGCGCATCTCGGTGTCGTTTGTCATATTTCGTCAGAATTCATCTCAAAGCATCCATGCTGCGTCAGTGTGGTGTCGCATCAGACAGGGACACTGTTCGGGTCATCAAAGAGGCCCTGTAACATGCATCATAACCACTCTATCGAATCAAGGTCGACTCGGGATCACAAAGTCCTGACACAATCGAAAACTGCGGCGCTGGACGCAGACGATACGGCTTACCAAAGGCAACATATGGGTCGTTCCCTGCTGGAACAGATTCTTCATGTTTCGGCCTTTACCGGACTGCTGCTTATCGCATTGCAATCCATGTTCGGCAGTTCTCACGCCTTTGCCAGGGAGTCGACTGTTTCAGAACACAACAGTAGCGGCGTACTGATGCTCGGCGACGGTACTGATTCTCGGTCCGCCATATTGCTCGATGCGCGTATGGAGCTCTCCGTACAAGGGCTGCTAGCTGACATGACGTTGGAACAAACGTTTCAGAACACAACCGGGCAATGGCTGGAAGGTCAATACCTGTTTCCTTTGCCCGAAGACGCAGCTGTCCGCGGGCTCACCATCACCGTGGGTGAACGCGTCATCAAGGGACAGATCATGCCCCGCCAACAAGCGAAGCAACAATACACCGCAGCCAAGGAAGCTGGACAAGTTGCAAGCCTTGTCGAGCAGAACCGCCCCAATCTCTTCACGATGAGCGTCGCCTCGATTGCCCCCAACGATAACATCAAGATCAAACTCGACGTCATGTTGCCCGTCACGCTCAAGGACAAGACGATGCAATTGGTACTACCCACCACGCTAACACCACGTTATACCAATGAATTGACTCCCGACGCGGCTGCTCTGGACACCCCGTTTGCACGACAGAGTGATATTCGTGGACCACGACTCACTCTGGTCGCCAACATCGCGCCCTTGGATGATTTGTCACTACTTAGCAGTTCAACACACACGCTTGAAACCACTTCAGGGGATATCACGCTAACGGATATACCGATGGATCGCGATATCGTCCTGAACTGGCCGATGCGTGATGTTCCTGCCACCAGTGGCGAAGTATTCACCAGCAGGCACAATGGTAAACGCTATATGCAAGTTCTGTTGTCACCGCCAAGCGATGCAAGTCAACTTCCGAGCGTGTCACGCGAACTCATATTGCTTATAGACAAGTCTGGCTCAATGGCGGGTGAGTCGATTCGCGCAGCTCGTGAAGCGATACATTTCGCACTCGACGGTCTTGAGCACAACGATACCTTCAATATCATCGCTTTTGATGATAGTACACAGCCCTTGTTCCCCTCAGCCCGCCGCGCCGAGGCAGGCGCTATTGCTACTGCACGACGATTTGCTGATCGGCTCAATGCCGATGGCGGTACAGAAATGCTCAACGCTCTGCAACTCGCTCTGACCGGCGATCAAGATGACAGGCAGTCGCTGAATAACCGAGTAAACGCAGACACTGACGTGCACACAGTTAACACGAAAGCTGAATTCACCGCAGATCATACGAACGAGCCACGCCTTAAACAGCTGGTTTTTCTGACCGATGGCAGTGTTGGCTATGAAGAGAGCCTGCTCAAATTCATCAAGCAGCGACTGGGCAATAGTCGTCTATTTACGGTTGGCATAGGCTCAGCACCCAACACCTGGTTTCTCGAAAAAGCCGCCGAAGCCGGGCGCGGTGTCTCCTTATCCATTCGCGATACCAGCGATGTGGCTTCAGCCGTGGGCAAACTATTGTCAAGACTGGAACAACCCGTGATCACGGATTTGAGCATTCAGTATGCGAATGGTTTCGGCGAAATTTATCCGAGCCCCCTACCCGATCTCTATGCGGGACGGCCGACGATGATTCTCGGCAGAATCAGCGACGACGTTGACGAGATTATCCTGACCGGTCGGCGCGCGGGTGAGCGTTGGACGCAATTGATTTCGATACCAACAAGCGCGGAAGCTGGCTCAGCGCAAGCATCATCGCTTGCCATGCAATGGGCACGCGCCAAAGTCGAAAGCCTGCTCGATGAGCAGCGAGACAGCGTGGATAATGAGCGTCACAAGGATGCGATAACGGCGCTAGCCATTGATGTCGGGCTGGTCACACCGTACACCAGTTTCGTAGCGTTTGAAGCCGAGCCTGTACGCCCGACTTTAGTACCGGGTAAAAGTGTCAAGGTTGCCAGTCTACTTCCACACGGTAACGACATGCGAATACTACATCTGCCGCAAGGCGCAGCAGGTAGCGATTTGCTCGCCTTGTTGAGCTTATTGTTCGCCCTATGTGGATGTAGTTTCCTGTACCTGGGTGTACGCCCCACGCCAACCGAGAATTCAATAACATGAAACGTCTCATATTGATTGCATTTGGCTCTGCGGCATTGCTTTTGGCAACGGTCTCAGGTTCTCGATCGCTCTGGATCAGTAGCAAAGCCATTGTGGCTCAGCATTTACTGGAGTCTGCTTGGCAGCTATCACTGCAGGGCGAAGTGACAAAAAAACCATGGCCCTGGGCCGATGTCGCCACCGTCGCACGTCTTGATGTTCCTTCAATCAATGCCTCTTTTGTAGTGCTTAGTGACGCCTCTGGTGAGGCTATGGCATTTGGCCCTGGCCTGGTTGCTGGAAACCCTGATAACGCGGCCCGCGAAACGATCGCTGTCGGTGGGCACCGTGATACACACCTGGCATTCAT
Source organism: uncultured Granulosicoccaceae bacterium (assembly GCA_964445655.1). Taxonomy (GTDB): domain Bacteria; phylum Pseudomonadota; class Gammaproteobacteria; order Granulosicoccales; family Granulosicoccaceae; genus Granulosicoccus. The sequence goes on from CAYULV010000039.1 coordinate 20,444, forward strand.
GGAACATCTCGAGATCGGCTCATTGCTGTTTCTGCATTAACGGATGGAAAAAAGTGACCCC
>CAYULV010000040.1:0-2417 GCA_964445655.1 uncultured Granulosicoccaceae bacterium
GGAGAGACATCGGGGCATACGCAGAAGGTGCACGACTTGCGGCTGGATTGCGATGGGGATGTATTGTTGATGTCTGTCGAGCAAATTGGCGGTATCGCCTGTCACACAGGCCGGGCGCATTGCTTCTACCGTAAACTGGATGAAAATCGGAATTGGCAAGAATGTGAACCGGTACTGCGTTCGCCGGAGTCTATTTATGGAAATGAGTAATTCGGCGAAAATGGCAATGTTTCGGCCGCCAAAGTCCTGCCAAGTCCCGCATATGTCGGCGGTAGACTGGCGCATCGCAAGCGGTCCAGAAGAGTTTACAATACGAGGCAGATGGCCATGAGTGGTGTTTTGACGCGGCTGGAGGCCGAAATTGCTTCCCGAAAGGGCGCTGACCCCTCAACTTCCTACACGGCAAGCTTGTTTCATCGTGGTGATGACACCATATTGAAGAAAGTGGGCGAGGAGGCCGTCGAGTTCATTCTGGCGGCAAAAGAAGACGATACCGACCATCTGATTGCTGAAGCGGCGGACGTGTGGTTTCACATGTTGGTCATGATGAGCGCGAAAGGTCTGGGCGCGTCTGATATTCTGAGCGAACTTGAACGTCGTGAGGGTGTCTCCGGTCATACGGAGAAAGCTTCTCGCGACAACAAATGAAAATCTGGAGATTTAAATAATGGGCGTTCCAAGTGTTCCAAGCCTTTTACTGATTCTGGCTATCGTTATCCTGATATTTGGCGCAAAGCGTTTGCGAAATCTCGGTGGTGATCTCGGTGCGGCGGTGAAAGGTTTCAAATCCGCGGTTAAGGACGATAATGCTGATCCAGCGCAGCTCGGAGCTGATGAAGAGGCAGTTGACTCAACAGCTATGAACAAGTCTGACGACAAGACGTCCGCTTGATAGTTGTTGTCAATCATAAATGAGTTTTCTGGTTACTTGATTGCGAGATTGATTCGACATGTTTGATGTCGGCTTCACTGAGTTGATGTTTATCGGCGTGATTGCTCTCGTCGTAATTGGACCTGAGCGCCTGCCTGCAGTCGCGAAGACTGTGGGCACGTGGGTCAATAAAATGCAACGGTTCGTCAAAGGGGTGAAAACAGATTTTGCTTCCGAGTTCGAATCTGGTGAATTGCAAAAATTGATTGGCGACCAACGCGAGCAGATTAACGAACTTCGCGAAATGGTTAACACAGCGAAGAAAGATTTCAAGGACAGTAGTCAGGAACTTGTCCGCGATGCCAACGAGAGTATTTCCTCGATGGAAGATGCTGTTAAAGTCACCGATGAGTCGGGTGGCGATCTTTTAAACTCGGACAAGAAAAGTTCGACCGTTGATACGCCAGACGCTCTGAGCTCTGATGCTAGTGATAGCAAAGTCGAACCGGTTACTGATTCCGGAAGTAAAAGCACGGGAACAGGCGGCTCCAATTAATCCATGGCTAATCAAGATTCTTCGGTTGCACAAGAGCAGGGGTTTCTTTCTCACCTGATCGAGCTGCGTAATCGCTTGATGAAGATGATGTTGTCTGTCGTCGTCTTGTTCGCTTGCTTGTTTCCGTTCATGAATGAGGTTTATACGGCGTTGGCTTCGCCGTTGTTGCGTTACCTGCCTGGTAGTCAGATGATCGCGATTGATGTCGCGTCGCCGTTTTTGATTCCATTCAAGTTGACCTTGATGGTCTGTGTGTTTCTTGCGGTCCCCTTTTTGTTGTATCAGATCTGGTCGTTTGTCGCGCCTGGCTTGTACTCGCACGAAAAGAAGTTGGTCGTGCCTCTTATGGTGTCCAGCACGTTGTTGTTTTACGCCGGTGTGGCATTCGCTTACTTTATCGTGTTCCCACTGGTATTCAGCTTCTTTACGAGCGTTGCACCCGAGGGGGTCCAGGTCAGTACCGACATTGGCAGCTACCTGGATTTTGTAATTACATTATTTTTCGCTTTCGGCATTGCCTTTGAAGTGCCGGTCGCCACCGTACTTGTTGTCGCCGTGGGGTTCACCACTCCCGAAAACCTGGTTAAAGCCCGCCCCTACATTTTTGTCGGCGCATTTGTCGTCGGCATGTTCCTGACACCACCAGATGTCATCTCGCAAGTGCTGTTGGCTGTACCGATGTGGTTACTGTTCGAAGTTGGCGTAGTTTTTTCCAAGATCTACAAGAAGCGAATAGTCGCCGCCGGCGAAGCACGCCAACGCATCTACGAGTCAAATGATGCTCAGGACGAAGTGGACACCCACAAACTCGAATCGCCTTCCAAGAGTACATCTGGGGATAGTTCGAAAGGTTCAGCGTCAGGCAGCGTTCCCGGAAGTTATCGCAACAGTCTGACCGATAGCAATGATGCCTCTGAAAGCGGCGGTGATGAACACGGTCCGTGAGATCGATTCGAGCCGTCGAGCCCTAGTTCTAGATTTGGCGATAAA
>CAYULV010000040.1:2517-16009 GCA_964445655.1 uncultured Granulosicoccaceae bacterium
AATAACGCCAGTTATCTCAAAGAGCGAAGCGAATGCCCAAACAAGCTCCCAGACGTCCGGTTGTCCTGATAATCATGGATGGGATTGGGGTGAACCCATCAAAAATAAATAATGCGGTGGCGATGGCATCTACGCCAAATCTGGACCGGATATATTCAACAACTCCCACATGTCTTCTCGAGGCATCTGGCCGAGCCGTCGGTCTGCCGGCAGGTCAGATGGGAAATTCGGAGGTTGGTCACCTGACGTTGGGTGCAGGCTGTGTTTTACGTCAGGATTTGGTCAAAATAAATGATGCCATTACGGACGGTTCCTTTTTCGAGAACGACGCATTTGTCTCCGCTATTCAACGGGCTTTATCAGGGAATCAAGTACTACATTTGGTGGGGTTAGTTTCCGATGGTGGGGTTCATAGTCATCTGGATCACTTGTTAGCGCTTATTGAGTTATGTAAACGACACTCTGTTACGCCGATCGTGCATATGATAACCGATGGGCGTGATACGGCACCTACTGCTACAACTGACTATCTCGAGTCCCTTGAGGGATCTCTAGAAAGTGCGAGCGGTTCAGTGGCAACAGTTGTGGGACGCTTTTTTGCTATGGATCGCGACAAGCGATGGGATCGTATTGAGGCTGCCTGGCAAGCTATTGTTAATGGTGTCGGTAAACAAGCCGCAAGTGTCAAAGACGCGCTCGAGAGCGCGTACGAAAATGGAGAGACCGACGAATTTATAACTCCTACTGTTTTAGACACCCACAAACCTATCGATAATAGTGATGAGGTCGTGTTCTTCAATTTCCGCAATGATCGACCGCGAGAACTTAGTGAAGCATTGGGCCTGCCCGATTTTGCGGAGTTTGACCGAGGTGAATTTTCACCTGTATCTTTGACGACCATGACACGTTACGAGAGTACGTATCCGTTTCCTGCTGCATTTACAAGAGACAAGCCAGGTGAAACCTTGGGTAAGGCTGTAGCGAATGCAGGGCTCGTTCAGCTAAGATCGGCTGAAACTGAAAAGTACCCGCATGTGACCTTTTTCTTCAACGGTGGGCAAGACGAACCACTTGAGAATGAGAGGAGATTTCTTGTTAATTCTCCTAAAGTTGATACTTATGATCAGCAACCCGAGATGAGTGCTGAAGGTATTACCGACGGTGTTATAGATGCGATCAACTCTCGTGAGCCCGCAATGATTGTTGTTAATCTGGCAAACGGGGATATGGTTGGGCACACTGGTGTTCCCGATGCAGTAGTCAAAGCCGTTGAGGTGGTAGATACAATGGTAGGCCGGATTTGGAATGCTGCGATAGACAATGAGTATTCAATCATTTTAACGGCTGATCATGGCAACGCCGATATGTTAGTGGATCCCGTGTCAGGTGAACCACACACCCAGCACACAACTTTCCCAGTCGCATGTTCGATCAGTGATAAAGCGAACTGGGAGCTCGCTAACGGATGTGGACTGCCATCAATTGCACCGACGGTATTGGAACTTATGGGGCTTCCCAAGCCAGCTGACATGACTGGTGAGTCATTGTTGTTACGTCCCCAATAAAGACTCGCAATTTCTGATCCCCCAAACAGTTGATTGGCCTGTGGCATCAATCGCTTTGAGCAGTGACGATCGGTTTCCAACAAAGGTATGAAAATATTTATTGAATCGTGTTGCGGCTGAAATCCATTGTTCGGCATTGAAGCCGAGGCGACGAAAAATCGACTTTTCGTTCGTGCTCAATGTTCCGCGTTTATCTGAACGATAGACCCTCGCAGTTGTATCGACTACATGTAAATATTCGCCGATTGAAAGCGGAATACTGGGGGTTTCAGGAATTTCAGGTGATTTCGTTTCACCGGTAATGAAATTTAGAGAGCGCTTTAGATCGGATTTTGAGCGCTTTGAAGACTCAATACGAATTTTCAGCGAGGTGTATTTATCCTCCTCGGGAACTTTGCACATCTGTGCTCGGAATGGGTTTAGGTCGACATATGCCATGCATGCCAGCAGCGACTTCTTGTCAAGCAATGCCTGGCAATGAAAACGTCCGTCCCAGAAACGGCCTTTGCATTGATCCTCTTTGTTAGCCATGCGAGCCAGCGGCTCTTTTGTGCAGCGCATGAACCAACTAACACTACATAGGTTCTTACGCCAAGTATCGACCTCTAGCCTTAAGGTTTCTTCATCCTGTTTATTGATTGATTCTTCAGAAAGGTATTTCTGACTCAAACGGTTTCCTTTGAATATTTTGTGCCACCTCTCGATCACCTCCCTTGTTGACCATTTATCAGCCGCATTTTTATTTACGAAAAGAACTACATGGTAATGGTTTTCCATGATTGAAAATGCAGCAATTTTAATCGAAAAGATACTGGAAAGAAAAAGAAGTCTGTCACGGAGCCATTTTCGACGGTGGGTGTAATCAGAGCCAGTCGTTTTGTCAACACCACATAAAAAGCTGCCTCTTACACACTTGCTGGTGCAATGATAATACGGAGTAACATCGAGGCTAAGTATAGAATTTCTAGGTCTGGGCATTTTGCTCTCCGTAGCGTGCGTTAGGTAACCCTATCGACTGTATTGTATTTGTCAATAGGAGTGCTGTATGTCTATACAAGGTGGTGAGATGAAAAATTGGTATCCTGTGAGGACGCCATTTGTGCAGGAATGCGTGTGATAGGCCTTGCGAGCGTTTATTGTTCCTTTGGTTTTCGTAATGATTGGTAGCAGGCAAGTTTGGTGATTGGTAGAGAATGCCTTTCTAGGCAGGATTCGATTTCAGGATTTCTAATTCATCCCAACGACTGTAAGCTTTGTCGAGTTTATCCTGTGTCTCTTTGACCAGCGCTAAGACGCGTGCTGAATCATCAGCGTTGTCATAAAATCCCGGCGCATTTATCTGATTGTTATACCCGGCCATCGACGACTCTAGTTCCTCGATTTTTGCTGGTAAATTCTCGAGTTCGAGATTCAGTTTGTAACTCAGTTTTTTTGTTTTAGTCTGTGGGTGTCCAATATTTATTTGAGATTTTTTGCCAGCGTCTGATCCAGTCGAATCAGATACGTTTTTTTGTGCGGATCTCCTGTTTTCGGAGTCGGCTTCGAAAACGGGCTTGAGGCGATTGTTGTTTTTACGCTCGCGTTCGAAATCTGCGTAACCGCCTGCCACATCCAGAAAGTTGCCGTCACCTTGGTATACGAGACTTCGTGTGACTACGTTTTCTATCAATTCCCTGTCATGGCTTATCAAGATGACAGTGCCTTTATAATCGGCCAATAGACTTTCAAGAAGTTCAAGCGTTTCTATATCAAGATCATTGCTGGGTTCATCCAGTACCAACACATTTGAAGGTTTCAGAAATAACTTCGCGAGCATCAGTCTGGCAAGCTCGCCGCCAGACATGGCGTCGATAGGCGCTCGCGCCCGCGCAGGGCTGAACAGAAAATCCTGCATATAGCTCATGATGTGTCGATCTTGGCCGTTTACCGTTACGTTGTCCCTACCACCGCTTACGTTGTCAACTGCCGTCTGCTTGGTATCCAGCAACTCCCGGAGCTGATCGAAGTAGGCAATTTCGAGACGCGTACCGAATTTGATCGTACCGGTCTGCGGAGATAGTTTTCCAAGCAGCAGTTTGACTAATGTAGATTTTCCACATCCATTTGGGCCGATTATGCCTAGCCGATCATCTCTGAGTAAGGTCAGTGATAAATCGTTGATAACCTTTTTATTGTCGTATTCGAAGCTGATGTTTTTTGCTTCACAAACAGACTTGCCAGATTTTTCCGCCTGATTCACACTAAGATTGACGGTACCTTTCTGATCCCTTCGTTGTCGATGTTGCTCGCGCAGTTTGACAAGCGCTCGCACTCGACCTTCGTTTCTCGTTCGTCGAGCCTTGATCCCTTCTCGAATCCACTGTTCTTCCTGCGCAAGTTTTTTATCGAAAAGTGCGCGATGGGTGTTTTCCACCTCCGTTTTCTTGATTTTTCCTGTTTTGAATGCCGCGTAGCTGCCGGGCCACTCGGTCAGTTCGCCTCTATCGAGCTCGAGAATGACGTTAGCTGTGGCATCCAGAAACGATCTATCGTGGGTCACGAAAACCAACGCGCTCGACAGGCTGTTTACGGTTCGGGTCAACCAATCGATAGCGCCAATATCGAGATGGTTTGTCGGCTCATCCAATAGTAGTAGATCGGGATTGTCGACAAGTGCTCTCGCCAGTATGACTCGACGCTTCATTCCTCCGGAGAGATCCTGAATGAGTATGTCTGGCGCGAGATCCATACGTGACAGAGTGGATTCGATCAATTGATCAAATTGCCATCCATCCAAGGCCTCTATCTGATCCTGAAGCTGAGAAAGCCGCCTATCAGATTCCGAACCTGTTGAAACCTTAATGGACTCTGCATGAAATTCCGATAACAACTTGCCGACTTTAGGAAGGCCAGAGGCAACGATCTCATAGGTAGTCCCAGTAAGATCCGCCTGGACCGACTGAGGGAGGTAGGCTGTTTTGAGTCCAGCGCTGTGGATGACTTCTCCGGAATCGGGCTGAAGGAGTCCCGCCAAGCATTTCAACAGTGTTGACTTGCCTTCGCCGTTGCGTCCTACAAGTGCCGTTTTGGTTGATGGTTCAATGGAAAAAGACACATCATCAAGAATCGGATGCGCTCCGAAGGAGATGGAGGCACCGTGTACGCGTAGCAGCGACATGTTCTTGTTGGATCCGTTGAATCAGTTGTGGGTGTCCATATTTGACCACACTGCTCAAAAGCACTCAATCATAGTTCTCTGGAATGTTTTGGACATCCACATTCTGAAAAACGGTGCGATGTATGAAACTCGCCTGCAATCAACCCTTTCGATGAGAAATTTCGATCATACATCGGGCCGTGCTGCCTTTTACAGTGAGGATTGCTGGGGAAATGATTTCTTTTGGGCAAAATGGTTGCTTTTGTGGATGTCCAAATCGTCGCCAGTTTGTCCACTCAACCACCAAGGTTTCGGGTCAGCGGTCAGGTCGAAATAGAAGGTCGAGTAGAAAATTCCAAAATCGAATTCCGGTCGAGAACCAGGGTATAGCTGAAATCGAAAATCTGTTCCTGTTAGCGTCTTGATTGGCGCCCAGAGTTGTGGATTTCGGAGAGGGCCGCCTGCGAGAAAAACGTGCATGACATACTGACTGCCTGCGGAGTACCCGATCGCTCGAAATGTCGGAGATTCGAAATGACTGAGAATAGACGTCAAGTCGTCGGTTTGTATCTTACAAGCGTATGCGGTGATCGGTAGGGTGTTGTTGTCCAGGACTTCTGCAATCGAGCTATTGGGGAGAACTACAACCTTTTTAGACTTGCTTGAGGCTGCCGCGGCCATGTTGATCAGACGTTGAACGCTGATATGGACGCTATCCGGATTCAATCGATGGGGGTGCGACGGTGACCGAGCGTCTCCGGGCATGCCAGTCTGCTTCAGAAGAGCGCTGAGTCCAGTGCAAATCGGAGGAAAAGACTGATCGCGCTGTTCAACTATTGGTTGAATTTCGACTTGCCGGCGATCTTCGATTAGCTTGAACGCGTGCTGTCTCGAGAAAGTGCGAAGAAAACGAAGACTGTTTGGCTGAAGTGTTGCCATGTCTGGAGGTACAAAAAGACTCGGTTGATCATCCCGGATATCGCAAGACAGGATAGTGCGTAAAGTGGATTCCGCACGTCCGTCAGTTACCTGGATGATTTTCGCGAGACTATGAATCCACTTTCCGACGGTCTCGTCCGATTGGTTGGATTCCGATTTGTGGGTGTCCATAAAAATCATCTATTCCTTGTCGCGAGTGTTTTGGACACCCGCAAAGTCGAGTACTCGGCTAAGATCTCATCGAAGTAACCTGACTGGTAGCTGCTGAGGCTACCGCGAAGCCGCGAACTGACCGGATAGAACAATCCATGACCGATTTGTCTCCAGGCAACACGAAGCTTCTGAACCGTCTCGATGGTTTAGTTGATCGACTTGAAGCGATTTTCGGGCCATCTGGGCAGCCGAATATCGAAGATGGGGCGATTGCGCATCGCTGGGTGGTCCAATCAAGCCAACGTGGCCTGATACCCGTTTGGGACACCCACAAAATCAGGGTCGAAGACCTTCACGGTATCGATCGTCAGATTGAGGTTGTTGATGCCAATACCAGACAATTTGTTCACGGCCATCCCAGAAACCACGTCTTGATGTGGGGCTCCCGTGGGACGGGCAAGTCTTCTTTGGTGAAAGCGATGCTGAATCGCTACTCTGGAGAGGGCCTCCGCTTGATTGAAATAGACGCTCACGATCTGATTGACTTGCCCGGTGTCGTGGCTCCTCTGCGAGGCCGGGCAGAGCGATATGTTCTGTTCGTTGACGATCTGTCATTCGACGCTGACGATGCAAGTTATCGCACTTTAAAAGCCGCACTGGATGGCTCGATTTCGACACCACCTGACAATGTCGTTATTTACGCGACATCCAACCGTCGACACCTGGTACCAGAGAAGATGGTTGACAACGAGCAGAGTCGACTTGTTGAAGGTGAACTGCACCACGGAGAAGCGGTAGAAGAAAAAATTTCTCTGTCAGAGCGATTTGGGGTGTGGTTAAGTTTTCATCCCTTCTCACAAGACCAGTACCTGAATGCGGTCAAGCATTGGCTTACTCAGTATGGAGTCGCAGAATTTAGTAAAGAGTGCCGCGCTGAGGCGTTGAGGTGGGCACTTTTACGCGGCAATCGTAGCGGTCGAATTGCAGCTCAATTTGCCATGGATTACGCCGGGAAACGCCTGTTGGGTTAGTCGTAGGGTTGGCCACTTCGCGAATACGATGATTCAGCCGTCGGCGATCCGAAAGTGAGCCTTCCCGAACCTTAGTTTTTCTCTTTGTCAGCCCATTCGTCGGGGGTAAATGCCTTGATGGTCAGCGCGTGGATCGCACCAGATTTGATATGTTCGTCCAGAACGGCGTAAACCATCTTGTGGCGTTTGATCGTAGATACACCAGCAAAGGAGTCGCTGATTACTCTGGCTTCGAACTTACTACCGTCTCCGGTGATCTCGACTTTTGAGTTATCGATCGACTGCTCGACAAGATCACTGAAATAGTCCATTCGCATTTGTATTTTACTCTGTCAAGATGTTTGATGCGAAGAGTATACCTTGCTGTCTGGCGGACAAAAAAATGGGCCCGACAAGCGAGCCCAATTTGGGGGTGAGAACGTGACACCATGTCTTGATCGGGGCACGTGTAATTAATTTAGTAGGCAGCTACTGGAAGTCAACTAAATATTTGAATCGACAGTAGTATTTACGACTCGGACTGCGCATAAAGTTGATTATTCCGGATTTTCATAGAAGACATAAGAAGTCGAGTAATCGCTGAATTCGAAATACACTTTTTTCTCGTCGCTATCGGTCTGTCCATTTAGATTGGCGTCGAGTACACCGTAGCCAAATCGATAAGGCCGCGATTCGCCCGTACCAGTACCCGAAGCGGTGGAAATCTTGTCTATCTTCATAAATCGCTTGACGAGCTTATCACCGGCATAAATTTCGATAATGCCGTCAGTGCCAGTCCAATTCTGTACTGCCCGGCCTATTTTGTTCTGCGATTCTTGAGTGCAAGCACTAAGCAAGAAGGTGGAGCTAATTATTATGGACACATGTCTGATATTGATCATACGGCTGGTTCCTTGTGTTTTTCATGTCCATTATCCGCCAAATCTTACCTCTGGGTAGCTAATTTCTTCCGCGTCAGCCGATCAGGGCAGAATTGGACACCCACAAATCTCTTTAATTAGAGCGTCGTTGTATGACAAGCATCGTATTATGTGGGTGTCCTTAATATGGCCATGCAGACTGATGAAAAAAGCAACACCAAAATCTCCTGACGGCAAGCCTTACGGCATCCGCGTTGATCTGCCGGAGAATGATCCAATGTGCGCTCCGCACCTACTTGGCGACGAATGGACGGGTGCTCGTTGGTTTGAAAGCGCCACGGCGCGCGATGAAGCACTGGAGTCAATGCGGCTTCAGCCCGGCTACTATCGACGTGGAGACACACCCTCAATCATCCTTAGTGTGATTGACCCAGATTGACCAACCTCTGTTCGGCTGAGCTAGGGGGCGTTTCAGGAACAGTATCAGCGATTTTTAGGAAAATCCTGGAAAAGTAGCTCTACGCCTTGGCGCACCAGTTTATGGGTGTCTAAATTGCCGTTTTTCAGGGATGCAGGAGAGCCGGAACTGATCGCTTCTGCATTGCGTGGCCGCATCAGATCAAATCCGTGGCAGCCGAAGTGGTAAACACCGGCTGTCGGGAGTTGTGCCATAGCCTCGGCTGACAGGTAGCTGCCGAGGGTTTCCATTCCCGGATTGTGACCAATGATCATCAGGTGCTCGATGTTCGAGTCTTCAGCCTGCCTTGCCACTGCCATGATGCATTCAGCGGTAGCAAGATAGAGCTTGTCAAAAACCTTGATGTGGGTGTCCTGTATGCGCATGGTCTCGGCGACAATGGCGGCGGTTTCGAGTGCTCGGGTGGCGGAGCTTGAGTAAATCATGTCCGGTATGCACGATCGATCGAGGAGTCTGCCTGCCATTTCGGGAGCATCTCTTTTTCCACGATCATTCAGCGGGCGCTCATGATCGCTTAAATGAGCATTGGTCCAGCTCGATTTTGCATGGCGTAGCAACGTGAGAGTTTTGTCAGCTTTATTGGTCACGTATGACCTCTATTCGTTGGCCTCAGCTGATCTTAGTATTTCTGGTTTGTTCGGGAAGAAAATCTTTCCATCAATTTCACGTAAGTAAGCGTGCCCACCCTCGAATCTGAGGCGAAACCAGCCATCGAGACTTGCATCCAGATCGAAAATAACGCCGGGTGCAACGCGACTGATCAACTTCGCGGATTCGGTAGGCTGTTCATAAATGCCCTTCGGAAAGTAAGTGCCAACAATACGAATTTTTGCATTCGATTCAATAGCTGCCGAATCGGGAACGAAGTCAATATCAGTTTCATTCAATTGAAATTGTCGATTAATGTCTACAGGGCGTAGTACGACTTCGACGTCACCGTCGACGTTCGATAATTTGTCGGGGGTGATTGGCGGTTTGGTCAGTCTCTTTTTGATCGACGCAATCGATTTTAACAGTCGTCCAGAATTGGCATTCGCCGCTTGGTTAGAGCCAACTGTGTTGATTGCAAGAGCATCTGTATCAGAGTGCTGGTTCGAACGACTTGTGCGTATAAGTGCAACTGGAATCTCAAGCACGTCACCGGTGCGAATCTTCCGCGCATCCTTGACGTCGTTGTATTCAGCAATGACAACCCAATTGTCTATCGAGCCGGTGAGAGCGTAAGCAATATCACTGAGGCGGTCGTCTTGTTCTACGGTGTAGTAAACAGGTCCTTCTATGTCCGCTGCTTCAGACTCGGATTTTTGTGTCAAGGCACATCCAGTTGTCTGGATAGCCAGCGTTATGATCAGTGCTTGTGACAAACTGAATCGCATCATTGTCCGCTCTGCGTTTCGTCAAGGTGTCGATAAATAGTTCAACCGCTTTATAAGCCATCGCTATCTGTCACGAGAAATATTCGTCAACATGGTCGAAATATTTCGGCAGATCAATTTTCTGATGCCATATGGTGTCAACTAACCTGATTATCGACGTCTATTACGGCCGTGTTAAGGAACGGGGTCAAAGAATTGGACCCGGTATAGGACGTGACCGTCAAAACGAGCGATATCTGAGCGCAAAAAAAAGCCCAGATCCGCAAGGATCCGGGCTTTTCGTTAGCTGGCGTTGGATCAGGTAGCCACTATGGCCTCTGATCCATCGATGATACTTGTGCTATTTCACATCTCGCTGATGGACGTAGCCGATTCCCTGGTTTGTCTCAACTTCAAACCAAGATCCCATTGCACGCGAAACCTGCAGTGTGGTGCCCGGAGAAACGCGCATCAGTAGGCTTGATGAGAAGTCAGCGTTGTTGTAGATCGCCTTCGGATAGTAAGTGCCACTGACCATGATCTGGCTAGGCAGTGTGCCGTCATTTAGCGTCTCTTCAGCATTTTCAGCAAGAGTGTCCTCGGTCAGCGGCGCAGCTGCCGTGTCTGGTTTGAACGCTGCTTCAACAATCTTGATTGGCTGTGTTTCATCGCTCAGGTTGTTTCCGGCCAGAACTGCAGCGCTAGCGTCAGCCGCTGTCTTGTCGATTTCTGCCGTGGCAACAGTTTCATCAGTTGCAACTGGGACTGGCAAAGCGCCTGACAACTCAGGACGAACGAGGTTTTCTGCAATGACAATCTTTTGCCCGGCATAGACCTTGACCGCTTGCTCATCTGTGAAGCCGTTCATCGCGGCGATCTGCTTCCAGTTGGTCGCGTCACCTGTTGTGCGTTTTGAGAAATCCCATAGCGTTTCTCCGCTTTCAAGTTCGAACGTACGGCCGTCGGTGATCGCTGGTGCGGCTGCTACTGTGTTTTCCTCTGGTACCTTCAGTCGTGGAGTTGCTGTTGTGGTCTCGTCCAAAGCGAGAATCGCAGCGTCTGATTGCTCAGCGGGCAGCTTCTGGTTTTCTACAACATCAGACGCTGCCTGTTGAGTGTTCAGATCAGGTCGAACCATATCCGCTGGAATGGTCAGCAGCTGACCAGGATGGACAGCGGCGTCCGGTGCAAGATTGTTGATGTCTGCGAGGATGTGCCAGTTGTTCGCGTCACCGGTTGTGCGCTTGGCGATTGTCCAAAGGTTTTCATTACTGCCCACTTCATGGACCAGATCGGCAGATGCGACCAGATCAGCTTCTGGCAGCTCGTCAGCTTCGGCACTGACAGTGATCGTCTCGATCGATTCTTGGGTGTCCAGAAGATCAGCATCACCGCCGAATGGGTCGGATGTGAGGAGATCGGCGGAATCGTTGGTAAGCAGCTCGGCTGTCTCGGTGGTGACAGGGGTGATCTCCGCTAGGTCGTCAGTGGGAAGGGCGGCATCATCCTCCAGCAGTGCGATATCGACTTCATCCATCGGGACATTGGTACTTGCTGCCAGGTTTCCATCGGCAGGACGATCTTCACCAAAGCCAAGCCAGTAGGCTGTTCCGTTAATTGCGCTAGCACTGAGTGTTGCCGCGCCTTTGGTGAGCCTGACACCTGCTTTGGCGGTGCCTTTTCCGGCAGAGGCCAGATTGTCACCAAGCCGTCCGGCGTCGAAACCACCAGTGTTTGGTGTTGAAGAGCAAGCTGTTATGGAGAGGACTGCTACCGCGAGGCAGCTTTTTTTGAACATTGAAAAATTGCGGTTTGACATGAGTTTTATCACCTGCGGCGCTGAATTGGGTTGGTACGCTCGCGCAACGTGACAATTGCTTGGTTTTTTCAACCAAGTGTCATCGCATCGACGAACATGACACTGAATTAAATAGACCGTAGATCTGTAGTCGTCAATGCAATCTGGTGGATCGACGCCGCTTTAATTGATCAGCACCGAAAAACAGGATATCCATTACCCGTCATGCTCGACGTTAAATTGACGCGCCAAGCGGCGTTTGGTGAGGATGGTGAAACGCCACGCACCCTTTGCGAGGATTGTTGTTATTCATTACAGCGGGTGGCGACCACGGGCCACTTTGCAGTGGCCTCAGCGTGGGTCATCTTGCTCGTCCTTTGAGCAGATTCAGAACACAAGCTTGATTGCAGAAACTATCGCGCCCATGTGTCGCGTAGCGTCACAGTCCGATTGAAGGTTGGCGTTTCTTTCGAGTGATCATGCTGATCAGCGACGAAATAACCAACTCTTTCAAACTGAAAGTGTTGTTCTGGTTCAGCGTTTGCGAGAGAAGGCTCGATAAAAGCGTTAGGGCATAGCTGTTCTGAATCTGGATTGATGACATCGGCCATCGAATCCGCAGATGCTGGATTAGCGATCGTGAACAGTCGATCATAGAGCCGGATGTTTGCGGGAATTCCGTACTTTTCAGATACCCAATGCACCACCCCTTTGACTTTACGCCCTTCAGGCTTTTTGCCGAGTGTGTTTGCATCATGTGTGCATCGGAGTTCGACAACTTCACCCTGATCGTTCTTGATTATCTCATTGCACTTGATGACATAACTGCCGCGCAGACGAACTTCGCCACCGGGTGTCAGTCGCTGGTATTTTGGTGGAGGAACTTCGGCAAAATCATCGCGATCAATATACAAAGTTGATGTGAATAAAAGCTCACGTTTACCAGCGCTTTCATCTTGTGGGTGATTGGCAAAGGTCAGTGTCTGTTCGTGATCTTCGGGTAAATCGGTCAGTACAATCTTGATGGGGTCAAGTACGGCCATGCGGCGCGCTGCGCTAGAGTTCAAATCATCACGAATAATGGTTTCAAGTACCGCCATCTCTATCCAGGCGTCATTTTTCGTGATTCCGATCCGTTCGCAGAATTCTCGGAGCGCCGCTGGTGTGTAGCCACGTCGACGCATACCGGTAATTGTGGGCATACGAGGGTCATCCCAGCCTTTGACATGGCCTTCCTCAACCAATTGAATCAATTTGCGTTTACTGAGAATGGTGTATTCGAGTGCCAGCCGCGCGAATTCAATCTGTTGTGGGTGGCTGGGTGTCGCCAGTTCATCCAGCACCCAGTCGTACAAGGGGCGATGATCTTCAAATTCCAATGTGCACAGAGAATGCGTGATGTCTTCAAGAGCATCCGAAACACAATGCGTGTAGTCGTACATTGGATAGATGGACCAGGTGTTACCGGTCTTGACGTGTTCGACATTGCGAATTCTATAAAGGGTCGGATCCCGCATATTGATATTGCCTGAGCTCATATCGATCTTGGCTCTTAGTACGTGCGTGCCATCTTCAAATTCGCCCGCCTTCATGCGTTCGAACAGATTCAGATTCTCTTCGACAGTGCGGTTTCGATAAGGGCTTTCAACGCCAGGCTCTGTAAGCGTGCCACGCATTTCGCGCATCTCTTCGGCGCTGCTGCTGTCAATGTAAGCCTTTTCCTGCTTGATCAGCTCGCAGGCAAATGTGTACAGCTGATCGAAGTAGTCCGATGCGTGGCGAAGTTCATTCCATTCAAATCCGAGCCATGAGACGTCTGCTTTTATTGCATTGACGTACTCTTCACTCTCCTTCGCAGGGTTTGTGTCGTCAAAGCGAAGATTGCAGGTTCCGTTGAATTGTTCTGCGATGCCGAAATTCAGGCAGATCGACTTCACATGGCCAACGTGAAGATAGCCGTTAGGCTCTGGCGGAAATCGTGTTTTGACCTGGCCATCGTTCTTGCCGACTTTCAGATCTTCAGTGATGATATTCCGGATGAAATTGCCGGCCACGACGGGCTCTGACTTGGACATTTTTACGCAACGGTTTTGAAAACTCGAGCAAGTATAGCCGGGTTCCTGTCAAGGCCTCGATGCTTGTTGGCTTCCGTTGAAATGCCGCTCGTAGCTTTTCGC
>CAYULV010000040.1:16109-20363 GCA_964445655.1 uncultured Granulosicoccaceae bacterium
GCTTTCGCATCAAAACACGATTCAACACGGGCAACTGCCATGATCCAGTGAGGCTGGAGAGATGTGGAGCTGGCGACCGCTCGGAATGCCGAGAGATAGCTCATGCCACGGGCGTCGAGTTGCCGGGTGGTCAAGCCGCTGCAGGAATTGGTCGTCAATTGACGCCCGTATTGGTTACGGTAGCTACTTCGTACGATTTGCCCATTTATTATCGGAGCATCGCTGAATGTCACCGTGCCGTCGGCTTCGCGGTGTTTGTACACCGCTGAATCTGCGTTCGCCGGCATCGTTAACGGTGTTGATAGCAGCCAAAGTAACAGGCAATACGCCAGCTGGCGGCCGATAAAAGTGCGGTTATTGAGGCATGGGTATTTCTGGGTGTTCATAAACATCAATACCGAGTGTCCTTCCCGGTATCGACGCTTCGCTGCTATTTCCGATAGCTACAAGACAGTAAATGTGAGTTGGATCTCAACTTTGTCCTAAGTGCCATGCCACTCGCTGAGGTGATTGGCGATTTCCGGACGAGCCTTTGTGATTGTGGGTGTCCCATTCGTAGCGCCGGATTCAGTGCCGATATAGATAAAACCTGCTACGTCTTCGTTCGAGTCGAGTGAGAGTGCCGATTTGACGCGAGGGTCGTATGCGTTTGAGCCCGTCAGCCAGACCGCTCCAAAGCCGAGCGCGTTGGCGCCGAGCAGCAATTGCTGGACTGCGGCACCGGTTGACAGTATCTGCTCGACTTCGGGAGTTTTTGGGTGTCCAGAAGTTAGTCGAGTCACGACGGTGATGATCAGGGGCGCGCGCAGGGGCTTTTCGCGCAGGCGCTGGAGGTTGTCTTCGGTGGAGTCCGGGTCTTTGCTTAGGGCAATTTCTGCGAATACATCACCTAGCGCGTTGCGGGCACTGCCTCTTATGACGATAAAGCGCCAGGGGCGAAGTCGCGCATGGTCGGGTGCGGCGACCGCGCAGCGCAGGATCTCGGCGATCTGTTGATCGTCTGGTGCGGGTTCGGCGAGCCGGTTGGCCGGGCTGGAGTTGCGCTGTTGCAGCTGATTCAGAAAAGCATTCATGTCAAAAATGGCTTGCGCCTTGAGCGAGTAAGTCATGAAGTATAACGACGGGTCTGTAAGATCAGATATCCAGCCAGTTGCGGCTGGCATAAAATTCATTTTTTTCAGCGCGACAGAGTCACTCATTTTCATGGCCGCCAGCTACACCCTAGAAATCAGACACCCACATCAGCACCTCATTGATGTCACTCTTCAACTGGACGCCCCCGACCCGCAGGGGCAGGTGCTGCGTTTGCCGAACTGGATACCCGGTAGTTACATGATTCGGGATTTCTCCCGCAATATCGTCACGCTCACGGCGACATCCGAGCGCAAGCCCGTGACACTGAAAAAGATCGACAAATCCACCTGGCAAGCGCCAGAGGCGCTGGCTGAGTTGACGGTTCACTATCAGGTGTATGCCTGGGAACTGTCGGTTCGCGCCGCGCATGTTGATCAAACCCATGCCTTTTTCAATGGCACCAGCGTTTTCCTGTGCCCGATGTCTCTTGAAGATCAGGCGATGTCGGTGAATATTGTGAAGCCGAGCTTCGATGCAGCGAAAAATTGGCAAGTCGCAACCGGTATGGACGAGTCAGAAGTCGATACCGCAGGATTCGGTTTACGGCAGGTAGAAAACTATGACGAGCTGATTGATCACCCGGTAGAGATGGGTGATTTCAAGAAACTGGAATTTATTGCCTGCGGTGTGCCGCATGAAGTCGTATTCACCGGCGCTTGTCATTTTGACGAAGAGCGTGTCAAACGCGATCTGAAACTCATCTGCGAAAGCCAGATCCGTTTCTTCGGTGAACCCGCACCGGTGCAACGGTACGTATTTCAGGTCATGGTTGTCGAGGAAGGCTACGGTGGATTGGAGCATCGTGCATCAACGGCCTTGCTTATATCGCGAAAAAATTTGCCGATCATTGGCGATGATTCAACGACCAGCGATGACTACCTGAATTTCCTTGGCTTATGTAGTCACGAATACTTTCATACCTGGAACGTCAAGCGCATGAAACCCGCGACGTTTGAACCGTATCAACTGGACGCGGAATCGTATACGCGTTTATTGTGGTTTTTTGAAGGGATCACGTCCTACTACGATGATCTCTTCCTTGTGCGCGCAGGCTTGATTGATCAGGCGCGGTACCTTGACTTGGTTGCCAAGACCGCCACTCGTGTGCGCCGTGGCGCGGGACGCTTGACGCAGTCCGTTACCGACTCAAGCTTTGATGCCTGGCACAAGTTCTATAAACAGGATGAAAACGCCCCTAATGCAATTGTAAGTTACTACGCCAAAGGTGCCTTGGTGGCCTTATGCCTTGATGCCGAGCTACGGCATCGTTCTGCCAACAAGATTACCCTTGATGATTTGATGAAGCAATTGTGGTCAAGCTGGTTAAGCCATCGGGCAGGCTTGGCCGAGGACGAGCCAGAGCGCAAGGCTATCGAATTACTTGATTCGTCGCATCACGAGGAGATGCGCGAATTTTTCGACCATTGTTTGTATTCCACTCAAGAGCTACCGCTCGAAAGTGCGCTTGCAAAGCTCGGCGCCAATCTCGAATGGCGTCAACGGATCTCGCACAAGGACGCTGGAGGTGTCGTCAAGGCTGATCAATCGCCTTGTGTTTGGCTTGGCGCGACGTTCAAGGCAGCGTCCGGCGGTGTCAGCCTGACGCAAGTCTTTAGAGATGGCCCTGCCGAGCAAGCAGGATTGGCAGCAGGGGATGTGCTGATCGCGGTCGGTAAATTGCAGGTCAGTCACGAATCCGTTGAAGCGGTACTGAACAGGCATAGAGACAGTGGGCAATTGATTGTTGATTTTTTCCGTCTGGGCGAACTTAAAACAACGACGCTTCAAATAACACTGGATGAGTCAAATACCGCCGCTATTGTGCCGGACGATAAGGAAGCACTGAATGCATGGTTGATGGCGAGTGAATGATCGCTGTCGACTAATTGAAAGCAGTTAGAACGCGATCCGGTGATATCGTCTCGCTGTTGTCTAAAAGCCAACGGTTAGCGGTCCGTATAAGCAATCAAGCCAGTAACCAAAAAATGACCGATAAAGAATCACGTAATCAATCGGCACAGGTAGTTTCCCGTGAACTCGCTACAGCAGGTTACGAAAACATCTCTGTGTTTTTCTTTGAAGAACTTCACTCCACCAGTCAATGGCTTGGGCAACGGGTTTCGAATACAGAAGCTCAGCAGCCAGAGCTTTGCGCAACCCACTGGCAAACAGCGGGTATTGCGCGCCGTGGACGTACGTGGCAGACCGCACCCGGGAACATCACGTTTTCATTAAAGACCGTTACCGAAAAACCGATTCATGCGCTTCTCGGTTTGAGCCTTGTCACCGGCATCGGTGTTGCGCGTTGCCTCGAAGAGACGATAGGTCTGCCGATCAAACTCAAGTGGCCTAATGATGTGATTGCGGATAATCGAAAGCTCAGTGGCTTGTTGACTGAAGTCCGAGCTGGCGATGTCAGCACCATCATCACCGGCATTGGTATCAATGTGCTAGCCAACAAGGAGATATCGACCTTAGGTATCGGCGCCTGTTCGATCGAGGAGCTGATCGAACATCCTGTCGCGCGAGATGAGCTACTTGGCAAGGTAGCTGTCAGTGTGTTGCAGGCCCACGAGCATTTTTTGCGTGATGGTTGGTCTGTCTTCGCAGAAGAATGGACCGCTCGCGACTGGCTGCTTGATCGACCGGTACAAGTCATACGGAATGGAGAAACTGAACCGGCAATCGCGCGCGGCGTTGACGAATCCGGCGCCATGATTGTCGAACAAGCGGGACGTCGCGTGAGCGTTGTCAGTGGTGAGGTCTCGATTCGCCCTGATGTCGATCAACAGTCGTGACGCCACAGATGTAAATCGGCAATGCTGATTGTTACAAGAATGAGATGGATAGCCTCGGAGATCTCTCAGTCTCTGGCTCGGTTCGTGCAAAACACGAGAGACACGCGTGGCCCGAGAAGATGCCGAGATTACACCTCGAAAAGATGATCTGATCTCGCGAATTGCGTAATATCGTCAAGTTATTTTGCAGGCAGTGTTGCACCCTGAATTACTTAGGCCTAAACTTGCGTCGCTCGACAGATGAATGCCGGTATAGCTCAGTTGGTAGAGCAACTGATTTGTAATCAGTAGGTCCCGAGTTCGACTCTTGGTGCCGGCACCA
>CAYULV010000041.1:0-4710 GCA_964445655.1 uncultured Granulosicoccaceae bacterium
GGTAATGAGATTGCTGTGTGTCTGTCGCAGTATGGCAGCCAGCAATGCGTGTTGAAACCGACCGTAATTGCTGAGTTGGTGGATCTGGACGTTCGGACACCAACAACGGTGATTTCGCAATGCGTGTGCTGCCAGAATCCAGATTCTTTCTGCGCCTTTGAACTGGTGAACCCTGTCAAAGTGCGATTTCGAGCGTATGTACGTTAAACAACGGAGAAAATGACAATGTGTAATTCTCATGATGTGGATGATCGGGAAGCGTTAAATCAGGATGATCGCCGTGGTTTTCTCAAGGCGGGTGCGGCAGTCGGTGCTGGCGTCGCGTTGGCAGGTACCACCGCCACAGCCAATGCCGCTGCGGAGGATTACGACGATCCGAAGGAGCCAGCACTGCCGCCGAGCGACATGACACTGGATCTGTCACGCACAGCACTGGTGGTTATTGATCCGCAAGTTGATTTCCTGAGTCCCGACGGAGTGACCTGGGGCGTGGTCGGCGAGAGTGTGACTGAGCATGGGACTGTCGGGAATATCGAAAAATTGTTCGTTGCAGCCAAGGCCCACAAGTTGACCACGGCTATTTCGCCTCATTACTACTACCCAACCGATCATGGGTGGAAATTCGAGGGTGGGCTCGAAAAATTGATGCACAAGATTGGTATGTTTGATCGTAAGGGGCCGTTGGATCTTGAGGGGTTTGAAAATTCTGGTGCTGACTGGATGCCTGAATATAAACAGTATATTAACGATGGCAACACAGTCATCGTGTCACCTCACAAGATGTACGGACCTGAAACCAATGATCTGGTGCTGCAACTGCGCAAGCGTGGTGTGGATCAAGTATTGCTGGCAGGCATGTCTGCCAATTTGTGTGTAGAAAGTCACTTCCGCGAGTTGCAGGAGCAGGGATTCGAAGTGGCGGTGATTCGTGATGCAACGGCCGCGGCCAAGCTTCCAGAAGGCGATGGATATGCATCAGCCATAATCAATTTCCGTTACATGGCTAACGCTGTCTGGAGTACCGAAGAGGTGTTGAAGAACATCGAAGACGCCGCTTGAAATAGAGCGATGCAATGAGCACGTGACTGGAACAGCCGCACTCATTGCGTGACAAAGTGGCTGCCGAGGATTCGAATGAATGCTCGGCAGCACACATCGTATGCGATCTTGATCAGGTTATGTGTGCACGATCGGTTATGAGAGGACAAGAGCTGAATCAGTACTTAGCTCTGTCTGACCTTCTCGTCGCGAAGTGTGCTGGACCAGACGTTGGCCGTTACAGTATCAAGCAGTTTTTTTCGCTTGTTGCAAGAGTTTCATGTTTTCTTCGATCATCAACTCAGCCTCTAATAGATGGAGGCATTTATTCACGTTTTCGAATGACTCGTTAAAAGCTAGAATTTTTTCGCTTGAGCTTGCAATCTTTGATTGTAAAAGCTCCGCTCCTATTTCATGCATTATTCGATGTGGTTCTTCGATTGCCTGAAAACTGGGGCGATCTGCCAGCTCCTGGCCGATGCCGTAATACCATTGGCCAAGGCGTGTTTCTTTGGGTTCGAAATGAATGTCAGGCTTGGCCACTGACATCATATCCAGGTCGCTGTTGCAGTTTGCGTATAGCACAGCATCCAAAACGGACTTTCGAAAATACACATTATTCAAGTGGGCATGGTAGATCATGCCTAAATGTGATGAGGGATATTGGGGTTTGTCCGCTACAAATTTTTTGAATGCGTCGAAAGGCAGTGGTTTGCTGATCCAGTAGCCTTGTGCTTCCAGGCAGCCCGCATACGCCAGAAAATGGTAGGCGCTTTTGTCTTCAATGCCTTCAGCGACAACATCCATTCGTAACGTTCTGGCCATATTGATGACCATGTTGACAATGTTCAGGCTCTTTGTTGATTCTGCCATACGGCCAATAACACCTTGATCAACTTTTAACGCTGAAAAAGGCAATTGACTCAACAAGTCAATTGATGAGTACCCGGTGCCAAAGTCATCCATAACCAATTTCAAGCCCAAATCGGTTATCTGATGAAGGCGTGGCAGGATTTCATCCTGATTGTTCAGGGTCGCCGTCTCAGTAAGTTCAATTTGTATGTCATGGGGCGAGATAGTTTTATTCTCGAGAGCATCTCGAAGGATATCTAAAATTTTATCGTTCTTGAAATCCAGCGGTGAAGTATTGATTGCCAGACTTCCCTCAAAGTGCTCATTCTTCAGTTCATTGATCGCACTGATTGCCATTGAGACAATTTGCGCAGTGATCTCAGTAATGAGCCCTGAATTTTCTGCGAGGGGAATAAAATGATCGGGTGATATGAATCCTTGGTCAGGATGATTCCATCTGACCAGACATTCGGCGCCGGAAATGCGCCCTTTCAGGAAATTTACCTTAGGCTGGTATTGCAATTCGAATTCTTGATTTGCGAGGGCATGTTCGATGTCTTGTTTTGTAATATTCATGCTCTCAACCACCTGTCTACGTATGATCAAACAGATTCAAATTACATTGTCTGTTCGTGGACCTGCCACCTATAACTTAGCAGGAGTCATGCCTTTACTATTCAGCGCACGAAGGGCTCTCTCGCGCTCTTTTCCAGCTCTCTCTCTCAGACCTTTCTTTTGGGCTTTTCCCAAATTATTTCCAAGGCTTTTTTCAGGTTCTTTCTGAGCCTTTGGCGGTGGCAGCTTAGTGGATGGAAAATGGTGGCCAAAAAAAACCGCCCGAAGGCGGTTTTTTCCTTTGCAGCGATGCAAGTGAACGTTACACGCTGTTGTGCAAGCGATCGCGTTGATCAGGCAGCCAGTAAATGCCCTTTGATTTTCTTCATCGCGGCTTTTTCAATCTGGCGAATGCGTTCGGCTGACACCTCAAATTCATCGGCCAGTTCGTGCAAGGTCGACTTGGTGTCACTTAACCAGCGGCGTTCGAGAATCGTACGGCTTCGATCGTCGAGAATCGCAAGACCTTCAGCAAGACCCGCGTGTGAATGCTCGGTCTGGTCAGTCTTCTCGAGCACCATGGACGGATCTTCCTGTTCTTCGAACAGCAGCTCAGCCGGGGCCAGGCTCAATCTGTCATCACTGCTACCGGCAGGGGCATCGAAAGCGGTGTCATGACCATGCATGCGAGACTCCATCTCGACCACTACCTTGGCATCGACGCCGAGATCTTCGGCAACCGCATTCACTTCGTCCTGGCTGAACCAGTTCAATTGCTTCTTCGCGCCTCTGAGCTTGAAGAACAGCTTGCGCTGAGCCTTGGTTGTCGCGACCTTGACGATGCGCCAGTTACGAATCACGTATTCGTGTATCTCGGCGCGAATCCAGTGCACGGCGAATGAGATCAGGCGCACACCGACATCCGGGTCGAATCGCTTGACGGCCTTCATCAGGCCAATATTGCCTTCCTGGACCAAGTCTGCCATGGGCAGGCCATAGCCTTTATAGCTGCGTGCAATATGCACGACAAAGCGTAGCTGTGACATGACCAGTTGGCGCGCAGCGTCGAGGTCTTCCTGATCACGTAATTGACGCGCCAGAGTTTGTTCCTGTTCGACAGACAACAGCTCTATCGAGGAAATTTTCGCCAGATAGCTGTTCAGATCATCAGCGATGACCGGCAGCGGCATGGCGTTCTGATTGACAGTCAGGGCGTTACTCATTTGATGGTTCTCCTTGTGATCGTGTCGGTCACGATCTAAATTTTAGCACTCGGTAGGTGAGAGTGCTAATGAGCGGCATAGTTCAGAATTTTTTGAATCTCTGGTGGTTATACCTATGCCTGAGAAACTGAAATTATATCAACAAAAACAATAAGTTAATTGTTAACTATGGTTATTTTCCAAGCGCGAACAACTGACGTGACGGGCGATTCAGGCTGGTGACAGCGCCGATCAGGCCCAGCAGCGTCGCCCCAGCCAGAATTGTCAAAAAATGTGACACAGTTGGCATTTCTAGACGGAAGGCGCTTTCGTACAGTCGGGACAAGTCATTCGCCGGTTGGCGCAGGGCGTAGAAGGCCCACAAGGCGATGCCTGCCGCAACCAGGCCGCCCAGAAAGCCGTACAGGGCACCGGTGTACAGAATGGGCCTGTGCATGAACTGGCGGCTTGCACCAAGCAGGCTGGCCACCTCCATTTCATGTTGGCGTCGGATCAGCTCGAGGCGAATGGTGTTGCCGATGACCATCAGCGCGGTCAGCGTCAGGAAGACGGCCAACAGGCCACCGACCAGACGGACCAATGAAACCACCGCATGCAGTCGCTTGACCCAGCGTAGATCAAATTGCACTTGCTCGACTTCGGGCAGTTTGCGCAGACCGTTGGCCAGTAGTTCGACCCGCGTTGCGGTAAGTGTGTTGCTGTCTGGGTACACAATGATGGCACCGGGCAGGGGATTGTCACCCAGTGCTTCCAGAGCCGCACCGACATCGGATTTTGCTCTGAATTCAGCGAGTGCTTCATCACGTGAGACGTAACGGGTATCGCGTATACCAGCACGTCCCAGGAGTGTGCGAGAAAGTGTTGCACCGTCGAGATCACTGACTGACATATCGAGATACAGGGTCAGGCTTTCACCTTCGACACCGCGCGTGCCGAGCTTGGCCAGGGTGCCTGCTGCGAATGTCAACATCACGGGCAGTGACAAGGTTACGCCGAGCACCAGTAGGGTGGACAGGCTGGCAAATTTACGCAGGCGTATTTG
>CAYULV010000041.1:4810-11461 GCA_964445655.1 uncultured Granulosicoccaceae bacterium
AACAAGCGCATGATGTCGGCGCTGATATCGGCGTCGAGGTTACCGGTAGGTTCATCGGCGAGCAGCAGTTTGGGGCGCGCCACGACGGCCCGGGCGATACCGACGCGTTGTTGCTCGCCGCCTGACAGTGATAGCGGTTGTTCAAATGCCTTGTGTGCAAGTGCTACCTTGTCCAAGGCCGCTGACACGCGTTTTTTTATGTCCGCATAGCGGTAGCCGCCGATGATCAGCGGCAAGGCAACGTTGTCGAAGACGTTGCGATCATGCAGCAACTGATTGTCCTGAAAGACAATGCCCATCTGTTGTCTTAATGCCGGCTCCTGGCGGGCACTCAGAGAGCTGTAGGCAATGTTGCCAATGTGGATGTCGCCGCTGGTTGGTCGTTCCAGGCAGGCAATAAGTTTGAGCAGAGAGCTTTTTCCAGCGCCGGAATGGCCCGTCAGGAAGGTGAACGAACCTGGCGCCATCGAGAAAGAAACATCACGCAAGGCAAAACGCCCAGGTTGGTACTCAAGACTGACCGTGTCAAAGCGAATCATGTGTTGGACGCCTCGGATTACCCTTTGAGCTGTGGTTAGGTTTGCTGGTCTGTGGGTTCGATCAAGGCATCGACAAAACGGTCTGCCTCAAACACTTCAAGATCAGCCACTTGTTCACCGACGCCAATGAATCGGATCGGTAATTTCAGTTTCTCCGCAATCGCAAACACGATACCGCCCTTGGCTGTGCCATCGAGTTTGGTAATGACCATACCGCTCAGCTGCATGGCTGAGTGAAACTGTTCGGCCTGACTCAGCGCGTTCTGTCCGGTGCCACCGTCGAGGACGATCAAGGTTTCCTGCGGCGCTGCTGGGTCCAGTTTACTCAATACGCGTTTGACCTTTTGCAATTCCTCCATGAGGTTTGCCTGGGTATGCAGGCGACCCGCGGTATCGGCGATCAGTACGTCAATGCCACGGGCTTTTGCTGATTGCAGAGCGTCGAAGATGACCGATGCGGAGTCTGCACCGCTTCCCTGTGAGACGACCGGTACATCATTGCGTTCGCCCCAGGTCTGTAGTTGTTCGACAGCCGCGGCACGAAAGGTATCACCGGCGGCGAGCATGACACTCATACCGCCATCGATCAGTTGCTTTGCCAACTTGCCGATGGTGGTTGTCTTGCCAGAGCCGTTAACCCCGACCACCAGAATGACAAAGGGTGAATCACTGTCAGGAATTTCGAGTGGGGACTCAACGGGTTGCAGCAGGGTGGTCAATTCGCGGCGCAGGGCGGCACGCAGTGCATCCGGATCACCAACATCGGAGCGGGATACCTGAGCGGTTAGCGAATCCATGATGCGTGTAGTTGCATCCATGCCGACATCCGCCATGATCAGCTGACTTTCGAGCTCCTCCAGGAGTTCATCGTCGATCTTCGTCTTGCCAAGGAAAAATCCCAGGAGATTATCTCGGAAGCGGCTGCGCGTCTTGGCCAGCTTGGTGTCGAGCTCCGCCGGTTCGATCGAGTCGGATGCTGTTGCAGACTCGGTTGCAGACGCGCTCGAGGACGAGGCCGTGTTGGCCGACTCGACGACTTTCTCGCGGGCGGCTTTCTGACGAGAGAGGAAACTGAAAATTCCCATGCTTTTGCTGTTGCGTTAAATAAAGGGCTGTCGATTGAGGATATCGCGACCTTAGATCCAGGCAATCGGTATTATTGAACCTGGATAGTCGCCACATCGTAACACCGTGCCTTCAAACCCTAGTAGAACGAAACCAAGGAGCAAGTCTTCCGGACAGGTTCGCATCATTGGCGGGAGTTTCCGTGGACGCAAACTGGGTGTTGTTGACGTCGATGGTCTTCGCCCGACTGGCGATCGACAGCGGGAAACACTGTTCAACTGGCTGCAGGTGCGGATTGCCGGCAGTCGATGTCTGGATCTGTTCGCCGGTAGCGGTGCTCTGGGTATCGAAGCCGTCTCGCGCGGCGCGGCGTCGGTCATCCTGGTTGAAAAGGATGTCAAAGCCGCCGCGGCTCTGGCTGACGTGGTTACCAGCTGGCCACATGCGGATCGACTGGTTCTCGAACGTGGCACGGCGGAAGGTTTTCTTGCCGCCCATGCCGGTGCGCCTTTCGATATTGTGTTTATTGATCCGCCGTTTGCTCATCATCTACAGCGACCGATGCTGGAGGCACTCGCTGACGGGCATCTGTGCGACGGGGCAATGGTTTATGTGGAAGGGCCCACGGGTGAGTTGATCGATGGGCAGCTTCCGCGCGGCTATTCGATGGAAAAAGAACGACGCTATGGTGATGTGAGTGCCTGGTTGCTCGAATTTTTATCGGGATCACGGAATTAAGCGTGTGATCATCGCGTAGGCAATGCGGTTAGCGGTACACTTGACGCGAACTGATCGTGCAGGAAATTCCCATGCGTGTCACCGCCATTTACCCCGGCACCTTTGACCCGATGACCGTCGGTCATACCGACGTGACCGCGCGAGCCAGTCGCTTGTTCGATGAAGTCATTGTTGCGGTGGGGGCGAATTCGAGCAAGACCCCCTTCTTTACACTTGATGAGCGTGTCGACATGGCGCGCGAGATCGTCGCAGATCTCGACAATGTCAGTGTGCAATCCTTTGATGGTTTACTGGTTGACTTTATCTCTACTGTTAATGGCAAGGTCATCGTGCGTGGTTTACGCGGATTTTCAGATTTTGACTACGAAGTTCAGATCGCCGGGGTGAATCGCCATTTGTCACCCGATGTTGAAACCGTATTCATTGCAGCCTCCCAGGACTACACTTTCTTGTCTTCAAGCATTGTGCGAGAAGTTGCCAGCTTGCAGGGTGATGTCAGCGATTTTGTCCATCCACTGGTACTCGATGCCTTCAAAGCCAAGCTCGCGCGCGACGGTAAACAATAGTTATGGCCTTACTGATAACCGATGAATGCATCAACTGCGATGTATGTGAACCTGAGTGTCCTAATGACGCTATCTATCAGGGTGAGGAAATTTACGAAATCCATCCTCATCTATGTACAGAATGCGTTGGTCATCACGATGAGTCGCAATGTGTGGTGGTCTGTCCGGTTGAATGTATTGTGATTGACCCGGACAACACCGAAACAACCGCCGAACTCACACTTAAATATGAAGCGTTGATGAAGCAGGGTAGCTGATACACACGTCGCTATTGCCTGCCTTTGACTATTCGTAAGGCGGTTGATTCGCCAGCATGTAAAGCGCCTTCAATCAGACCGGGGCTGATGGTTGAGGTTTCGCTGACTGCAAAATGCAGACGGTCTTGCATAAAGGCCTCGCGGGTGATCTCTGCCAGTACTGAGGGATGTTGCCCACCACCGGTTTTCTCCTCACGGCTGCAGATCCATGCATTGTTGGCCCAATCTTCAATGTGAACCTGCACAGGTTCGGCAGCTGTATCGCCAAAGACGCGCAGCAATTGTTCGGTTATTGCGGCGGGTAATTCCTGGCGATGTTGTTCGCGCACGTTGTATGGGACACCCATAAAGCCAAACAAGGCTGCGGGAGTGCCGTTTTCGGCGCTGTGATCATGCGCTTCTACCAAGGGGCCTATTTGACTGGCAATGCGACCGGATAAACCTCGCTCTCGCCAGAACGCGTCTGCGTATTGAATCACCACCTTCGCCTGTTGTGCCATCCAGGTAGCTGTGTTTTGCATCTGTTGGGTCATGGCCTCGGGCAGGGCGGGTGAGAATTTGATGCTTTGCGCTGCGATCGGCAGTGGTGTAGCAACAACGACATGATGTGCTGATACCTGACATGAGTCGGCAGTTATGTTCAAGTGCTTGTGTTCGGTGCTGATGGCGCTGACGGGGCAATTCGTGCGCACTGTGCCGCTTGGCAATCTGGCGCACAGCGCATTGATGATGGACTGCGGGCCGCCATTGATCCGCGTCATGCCATCCTGTCCTGGTAGTGGCCAGGGTTTGGCACGTTGATTCTGATCACGATCAAGCATGCCCTGGCCGCGTTCAAACTGTGGCATCAACTCAATCTCAAGTGCTTTTAACCAGCGCTGCACATGCGGTTGATACTTCGCCCATACCCAGGTCGGACCTAGATCAGCGACATGCGTATCGTTGATCAAGGTGTCGCAGGAGTCTGCATAGAGTGAATGCACGCGCCCGCCGATGCGTGACTGCGCTTCAAGCACGCACACGTCGAGTCCGTTTTCATGGCAGACGGTGGCGGCAGTGAGTCCCGCGAGCCCCGCACCGATGACGACGACATCAAATTGCTGCGGCACAGAGCTTTGATTTGGATCTGCGTTTTCTGGGGTCAGTGTTGGCATTGGGTGCAGTAAAAAGTTGATCGTTGGCCAATTACGCGTTGACGTATGGTGTTGCCACATTCGGTGCAGGCTTCACCTTCGCGACCATAGACATGCAATGATTGTTTGAAGTAACCCGGGTTACCGTCGCTATCGACAAAGTCGCGCAAGGTTGTGCCGCCTTGCTTGATCGAACGTGCAAGTACGGTCTTGATCGTCTCGACCAGTAGTGTCGTTTCTTTACGGGTGACTCGTTTTGCCGCACGTCCGGGACGAATGCCGGCCAAAAATAAAGACTCACTTGCGTAGATATTGCCAACACCAACAACCACGTCACTGTTCATGATCAGATTTTTGATAGCCAGCTGACGTTTGCGTGTACGGGCAAAGAGATAGTCTGCGTTGAATGCATCAGTCAGTGGTTCCGGGCCGAGCGATGCAAGTAGTTTGTGCTCAGCTGCGTCGGCGGCTTGCCAAAGAAAGCAGCCAAAGCGACGTGGGTCATGCAGGCGCAGTATCTGACCGCTGGACATGATGACTTCCACATGGTCGTGTTTTTTCAAGGGATCGTTTGAAGAGCAGATACGCAAACTGCCTGACATGCCGAGATGCACCAAGGCACTACCGACTTGTGTATTGATCAGAATGTACTTGCCACGACGCTCAACGCTATGCACGCGCTCACCAGCGAGCTTCTGTACTGCATTCGGCACCGGCCAGCGTAAACGTTTGTCATGTACCAGAACAGAGACAATCGTTTTATTACGTAGATGTGGTTCTATGCCGCGTCGGGTGGTCTCAACCTCTGGTAACTCAGGCATCAGGGTGCCAGAGAGTCGGGCACCGCATCAGGTGGCAGCAGATAGGCACATTGACTGTCGAGCCGACGTATGGCGGCATAGCTTTGTGTCATGACCAATTCCATATCTTCTTGCTGACCGTCCTTATACAGGGCTGCAAAACGTAAACTTGCGGTGATCTCTGGCAGGTCCGGGACTGGCCAGAGAACAATCTGATTAGCGCTCAAGTTTGCCAGATTTTCGCGGTCGAACGCAGCGGTGTCTGTCGCCGCGTTACGGTCGCTGCGTTCCAGTGCGATCAGATCGTCATGGAAAATGGAGAGCTCGGCGACACCAGTAAGACCACTGCTGACAAGCGACAGAACCCATTCGGGTACCAAAGTTACCGTTGAACCTTGTTGCAGATACCGATACTCGCCACTGAGATCCTTTTCACCGATAGCCACTTCTTGGTCATTGATGAGTAGCATCGCCTGCGGTGATTCAAGTCCAGCGGCGCCGAGATCAACCGAAGTTGCAGCGTAAAGCTCGCCGTGACTCGCCAAGGCATTGAACATGGGTTCAAGCCTTTGCTCGTTCACTGGCAGAGAGCACGGTGAGGTGATTTGCCATTGATCATCGGAGCGCTTGAAGACGATGTCTGTGGCACCTTCGCGGCGCCATTGCATGCTGTTGGCAGTGCCGAGGTTCAATTGGTTTTTCGCGGCATCTGTCTTGTCTTTCTTGAGCGTGATGGCGATAGCCACAATCAGGACAGCGTTGGTCAGGGTTAATAGATAGACCCAGCGTTGACGTTTCTTGAGCGCGCTCTTCACGATCGGTTTATATCAAGCACGACGATGACGCCAGCGTACCAGCAATCCGATAATCAGTATCAGTAGTGGCAGCACTGCAAGCAGGACCGCAGTCAGTATGATGATTGAGCGATTGTCGAGGCGTAATTCACTATCGTTGGCGCGCTGGGTGACAAACTCTATGGCGTCGCCGTCACCGCTAAGCCACAGTATCAGACTATCGGTGAATGCTTGATTGGACCCATTGCCGATGAATTGTGATGCGCCAAAATCCGCATCGCCGATTACGGCAATGCGTTGCGTGTTGTTACGTTCGATGGTGACACCAAGTAACAAAGGGCCAGCAATTTCATCACTGTTATCGTCGAAGCGGACCTCGCCACTGAGTTCGCCGGTCTCAGTCCAGCTTGACTCGGGTGTCACCAGCAGCGGCAGATGTTCCTGCCCGGCTAATGCATCGATCGTAAAGGCGCGAGTTTGTGGCAGTAATACAGGGCTGGTCAGACTGGCGGTTATTGGATGGGCCGGAAAGCGATCAAGCAGCACGAAATCGGGGCTGTCTGCTGCCAATACCTGACTGGCCGTATCGATGACCTTGCCCGGCAAATCGCTGATGCCAAGATTGTTGGCAAGATCCACAAGTCCTGGGCCGCGTTCGTTATCGATCGGCGTTTCCAGTAGCCACAACAAATTGCCACCGGCATTGACATGATTAAGCAGGCTGGCAATCTCGCCAGGAAAATAAGGGGTTTGCGCTGC
>CAYULV010000041.1:11561-15159 GCA_964445655.1 uncultured Granulosicoccaceae bacterium
AAATAAAGTCCGGCAGCCGTGCATGCGGACGTGACTAACAATAAACCGACAAAGGCCGACAGCAGTACTGCCAGGTCGATGGCCACATACACTCGCATACTGGCGAGCATTGCCATGGCCAGCAGGATCAGCAGTAACTGAATGAACATCAAGCCAAGGAATTTTCCGATGACGATGAGGCTGATGCGCACCGGTGATGACTGCCACAACACAAAGGTTTGCTGGCGATACTCATCGCTGAAGCTACGCATCGCGAATAGCGGTGCGATAAAGGTAAAGGCCAATGCCAGGGGTTCCAGATAACGCACACTCATAAAGCCTGTCAGGCCCACAGGGTGATCCTGTTGTGCGAGCGTCGCTTGCACAGTGATAAAGGCTTCGAGCTGGCGTAGAAAGAGAAAACTGAACAACAAGCTGAGCAGTGCTGCGATTATCCAACTTTGCAATGAGCGAATGACACTCATGCTTTCATGTTTCGCAATGGTCGCGATCATTCGGTGGCTCCACGAAACAGCGCTTCAAGATCGTCACCATCGGCGGCGCGATCAGCTACCAGCTTGCCATCGTGCATGATAGCGATACGGTTACAGACCGCTTGCGCTTCACTGAGCAGGTGGGTGGAGAACACGACGGCATGTTCGCGCGCGGTGTCGCGTATGACTTGGCGCATGCTGTCCATCTGCTGTGGATCGAGTCCATTGCTGGGTTCATCGAGCAGCAGCACGTCGGGTTCATGAATCAGTGCCTGTGCCAGACCGACGCGCTGGCGGTAGCCTTTGGACAAGGTATTGATCAGCGCACGGCTCTTTTCCTCGAGACTGCATTGGGTCAGGACGGCGTCTACGCGGTTGCTTATCGCCGTGCCTTGCAGACGACGCAGGCGTGCGACCAGTCGCAGATAGTCAGTCACGCGCATGTCACCATAAAGTGGTGGCTCGTCGGGGAGATAGCCAATGCGCGCGCGTGCCGCGAGCGGTTCATCAATCATGGAGTGACCGCAGACCGTGATTGAACCGGCATCGCTGGTCAACACACCGGCGAGCATGCGCAAGGTGGTTGATTTACCCGCACCATTTAAGCCCAACAGGCCGAGCACGTCACCGCGCTCGAGCCTGATCGATATGCCACTGACTCTGGCGCGATCACTGAGGCGACGCTCGAGCTCCTGAGCGTCGAGCAAGACTTCGGTGCTAGCGGACATGAGGCGGCGCTGATCTGGCTCAAAGGTGGAAAATACAGAGTATAGGACAGCAGACGAACTTGCCGTCAAAGCTGTGACCACTAGTGACTGTTCAAATGGCTGGTCAAATACGGCTAAAACACGATGCGCACAAAAAAGCCCGGGCTGGCCGGGCTTTTTTGTTGATCCAAGGTGGTGAAGATTTACTTGATCTTCGATTCCTTGTACATGACGTGCTTGCGAACGACTGGATCGAATTTCTTCATTTCCAGTTTGCCCGTCATGGTGCGTTTGTTCTTGGATGTGGTGTAAAAGTGACCGGTACCGGCCGATGACACCATTTTGATCTTTTCTCGCATGAGTCAGTCTCCGCAGTAATTACGTTCAGGTTGCGTCGGTGGGTTAATCAGACGCGTTCGCCGCGAGCACGCATTTCGCTAAGGACGGAGTCGATGCCGCGCTTGTCGATGATGCGCATGCCTTTGGACGAAAGGCGCAAGCTGACGAATCGACCCTCGGAGGCTACCCAGAACTTGTGCGTATGCAAGTTGGGCAAAAAGCGCCGGCGACGACGATTTTTGGCGTGCGATACATTGTTGCCGGACATGGGGCTCTTGCCGGTTACCTGGCACACTCTGGACATGGGGAACTACTCCGAAAAATTTTGCATGATTGGTGAAACTGCCCGACGGCACTTTCACAACGCTTAGCCTGCGAAGCATAGCGAATTTTTCTCGTAGGCTCAAGCAGGAATGACGCCGGATTGTTCGCCAGCACCGAGTTCTGGCCTACACTTGTCGTCTATGGATCGGATTTTTATCAGAGACCTTCGCGTAGAGACCATTATCGGGATCTACGATCATGAGCGCGAGACCCCGCAAACCGTGGTTCTGGATCTTGATATGGCTGCCGATATTGCCAAGCCTGCAGCCAGTGAGAATATCGAAGATGCCCTGAATTACCACACCTTGAGCCTGCGCCTGACGGAATTTCTCGGTAAAAGCCGATATTTACTGATTGAGACAATGGCTGAAGCGATTGTCTCGCTGATTCGACGCGAATTTGGCGTTAACTGGGTCCGCCTGCGTTTGCACAAGCCGGATGCATTGCCAGGTTCGACTCAAGTCGGATTGGTCATCGAGCGCGGTCAGCACGAGCGTGCGGGTTCCGGCAAAGTTGAATAAATAAGGCGATGTTGTACATGTCAGAAGCGACCGATGGCTGTGATGGACGGGCTGAGGGCCTGCCGACACCTGACGCGTTGGCGCTTGCCCATGCAAGGCGTTTGATGGAGCAGATCGATCGGCGTATCGACGCCGACGGCCCACTGGACTTCGCCAGTTTCATGCAACTGGCGCTGTATTCTCCGGGTCTGGGTTATTACATGGCGGGTGCCCAGAAATTTGGCAAGGCGGGTGATTTCGTTACCGCGCCCGAACTCGGTCCCTTGTTCGGACAATCTCTGGCGGTCCAGCTTACCGAGATCATTGCCAACGGAGTTGAGGCTACCGTGCTTGAAGTAGGCGCAGGCAGTGGCGCATTGGCGGCATCCCTGCTGCCGGAGATTGCGCGACGCTTGCCTACCGAATCGGTACCTCAGTATCTGATACTCGAACCCAGCGCCGAATTGCAAAAGCGCCAGCAGGCACACCTTAAAAGCACGCTCGATGAAACCGTCTTCGGCCAGCTGGCATGGCTGGATGCGCTGCCCACCAACTTCAATGGCGTGATCATCGCCAATGAA
Source organism: uncultured Granulosicoccaceae bacterium (assembly GCA_964445655.1). Classification (GTDB taxonomy): domain Bacteria; phylum Pseudomonadota; class Gammaproteobacteria; order Granulosicoccales; family Granulosicoccaceae; genus Granulosicoccus. The sequence goes on from CAYULV010000041.1 coordinate 14,486, forward strand.
GTTATCGATGCGATGCCAGTCACACGTTTTCGCACCAGCGAAGCGGTGCAGTCAAATGCATTGCTGAAGCAGCTTGCAGTGGATCGAAAACGTGATGAGGGAGTCGATCACAGCCCGCGGAACCCAGGCTACTTTTTGACACCGGTCGATGCGAGCGCTGAACTCCGCTCGGCGGTCTCGACGCTTGAGGACTCGATCGGCCCGCTGCCCGCGGGCTATACATCGGAGATGAATTTGCTGGTCGAACCGTGGTTACGTTCGCTACATGCCTGTATGGATCATGGGGTGGTGTTATTGATCGATTACGGTTATCCCGAACGTGAGTACTACCTGCCGGAGCGAAACACTGGCACCTTGGCGTGTTACTACCAACATCGCGCGCATGATGAGCCCTTGATTTATCCGGGCTTGCAGGACATCACCGCTCATGTTGATTTCTCCCAGGTAGCTCGTGCCGGCCACAATGCCGGTTTTGAATTACTTGGCTATGGCTCACAGGCGCAATTTCTGCTCGCGAATGATTTGAGCGAGCTGGCCGCCGCGGCCGCCGAGACGCTGAATCGCGAAGTCGATCTCATTACTCTGAACAAATCGATCAAAACGCTCACCTTACCGGGTGAAATGGGTGAACGCTTTCAGGTAATGGCGTTCGGCAAGGGCTATGATCTCGGGCT
>CAYULV010000041.1:15259-18285 GCA_964445655.1 uncultured Granulosicoccaceae bacterium
AGGCAAGGGTATGAGTGCGGAGGCGATACTGGCCTGGGGAGTTTTGCTGGGAACTATCCCTGCCGGTCTGGTGGGTCTGCTCTTTAAGGATGCGATCGAAACACACTTGCGGTCACCGTTAGTCATTGCGGCGACGACCATCGTGTTCGGATTGTTGCTGTGGTACGCCGACCGGGTCAGTAAACGTCAACGTGGCGAATATTCCTTGAGTTGGAAGGATTTCCTGTTTATCGGTGCCGCGCAAGCTATTGCGCTTATTCCGGGTACTTCGCGCTCCGGCATCACGATCACCGCAGGCCTGTTGCTGGGTTTGACGCGTGAGGCAGCTGCACGTTATTCGTTTCTGTTGTCCATCCCGATCATTGTTGTCTCGTGCTTGGGGGTGACAAAGGATTTGGTTGAAAGCAGTGTGCCGGTTGAATGGAGTGCCTTGTTATTGGGCACCGTGCTGGCGGCCGTCAGTGCGTTCATTTGTATTTACTACTTCCTTGCCATGATCAATCGTATCGGCATGGGGCCTTTCGTTATCTACCGTCTCGGGCTTGGGGTCTTGTTATTCATTGTTTTTGCCCTGTGAGCTGACAGGTCAAGCAGGTGCCGGCACGCTCGCAAGTTTTAACCGGTGTGCGAAGTTTGTCTGGTCGGCAAAAGTCAGTGCGGAACCGACAAGGTGAATGTCTCACCGCCTAACTCATGCACTGAATCGTTGGCTTGCAAGGTAATTTCGGTGACGTCAGCGGGAATTTCCAGTGTCAGTGACCGAGTAAACGGTTGTTCATTTTCGTGCGGATGAGCCAGCACACGGCTGCCGAGGATGGTGCCGTCCGGTGCGAGCACATCCCAACGGTTAGCGTAGTGATCCCAGCCCGTATCGTCATGACGAACCGTGGCATCGACGCGGAAACGTCCGTCACCCAGTGCCGTGATGGCGCCACCAACGACATCCGCTTCACCAGCCCAGGACGTCGATGACAATATCAATATGAGCCCGGTTAGCAAGGTCTTTGCAGACTGGTGCGTCATGGTTGTCTCCTTAAGTATTAATTTGGTCTCTGGTACCAGGTGGCACGAGTGCTTTGCTCACTCATCATAGACTGAAAACCGTAAACAAAGTTCGGCAATGGCGGTATGCTTGCCTTCGACGCTCCCAACCGATATGACCCAAGCTTGTGCCTGACATGAATCGCATAGCGGGCGATACCCGTGTGGCAGGTCCTGTGACGCAGTTCGCGTTACTCCTGATTCCCATCGTGCTGAATTGTTTCTTCATGGTCTACGCCCTGACCGGGTGGATTCTGGAGGGACGTGACAAACTCAATTGGTCGCTTGAGGCCTGGGGCGTGGCGCAATGGGTGAGTGTGGTGGTAGCGGTTTACTGTGCGCTGGTCATGCTGGCTGCCCGTTTGCGAGGCGCTGCCTGGACTCATCCACTGTGTGTCTCGAGTATTGGCCATCTGTTAATCGTTTTGCTCCTGGCCGCTTCCGTGTTTGTAACCATTCGACTCTGAAGCTGCTCATATTATGCGTGGACCTTCCGATACATAAGACATGGCCCCGGTAGTTTTCCGCATGCAATTCGATTTTTCACCAAAGGGTGTTCTGGCGATCCACCATCTGCACTACAAGTGGCTGTGGCTGGGTATCGGGTTGGCGATGGTTGCCACAGTATTTGTGCTTTCCATTGTCAGCGTGCCGTCGGCGGTCAAATCATTCATGGTGCAGGACAAGGTCATGCATATGGTTGCGTACGCTACTTTAATGGGGTGGTTTGCACAGATTTACCGTCACGATCTGACGCGGCTGGTGCTGGTGCTAGGTTTTATCGCCATGGGCATTGGCATCGAGTTTTTGCAAGGCATGACAGCCACACGCCATTTTGAAGTTATCGACATGGTGGCCAATACCTCAGGTGTCGTTCTTGCCTGGGCCCTGGCTTACACTTGGGTCGGTGAGGTTCTGCCATGGTTGGAAAAGCGTTTCAACCGGCTTGTTCTCAGACACTGAACCAAAACACTGGTTTCGGCCTCTGATTACAGACAGGTTACCTTTTGCCTGTCGTTCTCTCACACGACTGGAGTGGAAATGAATCGGACAAAGCTCTCATCCTGGCTCTTGTTGGCGTGTGGTCTGTGGTTTGCGCATGCGGCGGCGGCACAGGCGCAGTTTCCAGAACGCGAATTTCCCTTAAGCGATTTTAAAAATATTTCAGTCGATCTTGGAGAGTTTACGTCCGGCGGACCGCCTAAAGACGGAATCCCGTCGGTGGATAGGCCAGTGTTTGTCGATACCGCCACAGCCGGTAAATGGATAAAAAAAGTCGAGCCGGTGATTGCGCTGAAAATGGGCGACGATGCGCGTGCTTACCCACTGCAGATAATGATGTACCACGAGATCGTCAATGATGTCGTTGATGGAAAACCAGTTGCGGTAACGTTTTGTCCTTTGTGCAATGCATCAATCGTGTTTGATCGCACGGTGGATGGCACCGTCTTGGACTTCGGTACAACCGGACGTTTACGCTTTAGTGATCTTGTCATGTATGACCGACAGACTGAATCCTGGTGGCAGCAATTCAACGGCGTTGCATTGCTTGGCGAATACAATGAGGTCAGGCTTGAGCAGATCAACTCGCAGATCGTAAGCTTTGCCGATTTCGTATCCGCATTTCCCGATGGCAAGGTGTTGTCACGTGATACCGGTTACCAACGCTCATACGGACGGAACCCTTACGCGGGTTATGACAACATCAACAATAACCCTTTTCTTTTTTTTGGGGAACATGACAAACGACTGCCGCCCATGGAGCGGGTGCTGAGTATCGGTGTCAAGGAAGAAACGCTGCTGGTCCCTGTTACGCCCTTGAACGACAAGCCGGTATTGAACATCTCCGTTGAGCAGGAACCGATAGCGGTCTTTGCAGCTTCGACGGCAACGTCGGCGCTCGATCGCAGTTCGATTGCCAAATCGCGTTTGATTCCGGCCGCGGCGGCCTTCAGTCGGCAAGTGGGTGAGAAGACATTGACCTT
>CAYULV010000041.1:18385-20173 GCA_964445655.1 uncultured Granulosicoccaceae bacterium
TTAAGCCAGACGTCATAATTTTTTGCTGCATCTGGGTCGGTGGTGGTTGACTTGTAGGTCACTGACCGCGCAACCGATGCTATGTAGTTGGCTACACGATCGCGAGCCGCCTGATTGCTTACTTCACCGAGCCAGGGTTTCAATGCTTTGCCGCGCTTTGGATTGATAACCAGCGTGGATTTTGTATTGGTTTCGTTTTCGATAAACCAGCCTGGCAGTGACACGACCGCTTTGACCGGAAAATCAAGTTGACAATGTTTCTTGATGGCGGCGCTCAGGAAGTCGGCATGACGTTTAGCCTGTGTCAAAGGTTCATTGGTTGTGATGTCAGGAAATTTCAAATATTTTCCGTCGTAGATAACCGTAGAGTTTCTACCGCCTGTGCTTGACTGCGGTTTTCTGCGTGCTTTGGTTTCAACGACAAAGATCTTGTCCTTGGCTATCACGATGTGATTGATATTGCCACCACCCTGATAGGGGATGTCGTGGAATACATAGGCACCAGAGAGCATCAGGAGGTTCAATTCCTGACCGGTGTATTCTTCACCTTCCAATCCCAGATTGATGCCTTGTGCCTTGCCAAACAGGTGCCAGGTTCTCACCAGAACGATCGCCAGGGTGATCAGCAACAGCACGCTCGTGATGTGTAGTTGCAAACCGCTTAGTAGCAATGTGCTTACAACAAGGCCGCTGGCAACAAACAGAAAAAAGAAATAATGTGTGTCGATCGACTCGGAAATTGCGGTGCGTCTCAAGCGCAGCGTATGTCCTGGTGGTCGCAAGGAATCTTCGGTAAACGGTGAATATTTGTTCTTGCGCCTTGATTGCCAGACGAACAAGGCAAAGCAGGTGATAAAAACAAGTAGTGCAATGAAGTAGCTGAACAGCCCCATCCAAGGTTTGGAGAAGTAGACATGCACCTAGGAAAGCTCCTTGCTTCTGACTGTTTTCAAGATTCGGGGAGTATAGTCAGCGATCGTGTGAATTCAGCGTTCGTTAACCAACTGGACATTGACCCTGACCTGGGTTCCGGCTACGTCTCTAGCTGTCCAAAGAGTGTCGCCAGGCTTTGATTGCACTGACGCGCGCGGCATGCAAATGATCGGCGATGTTGCGCTTGTTTGCAGTGGCGGCGGCAACTGCAGCACCGTCTACCGAGCGAAAGACATCCGCCGCTTGCAGCAGATAGTCGCGCTGCGGATAGTCGCGTGACTCGAAGCCGAGACGTCCTTTGGCATCGGCTTCGCAGGCCATCAAAATCTCGCCGAATCGTTCCGGCTTACGTGTTACATCAAGTGTTTTGAGCAATTTGGTGAGCTTGCCCGCCGTCAGGATTGCCGCGTCATGGCAGTGCGTGTGGTGGCGCGCTGTGAGCATGGCGGTGTCGCGGATATTGGCTGGCAGTCGCAAACGCTTGGCCAGCGTTTCAGTAATAGTGTGCCCACGTTCCTCATGCCCGTGATGTGACGGCCACTCGGCCTGAGGCGTGGTCGCCTTGCCGAGATCGTGACAAAGCGCAGCCATTCGGGTATTCAACGATGTACTTAGCTGACACGCTTGATCAAGTACGAGCAGGGTGTGCTCACCGGCATCAATCTCCGGATGCCATTTTTTCTTTTGAGGCACGCCGAAGAGGGCGTCGATCTCCGGCAGAATGATCTTGAGTGCGCCAGTGTCGGCCAAGGTTTCAAAAAACACGCGCGGTTTGTCGCTGAGCATGGCCGCTTGCATTTCCTGCCATACACGTTCGGCAACCAGATTGTCGACTTCGCCACTTGCGACCATGGC
>CAYULV010000042.1:0-20123 GCA_964445655.1 uncultured Granulosicoccaceae bacterium
ACACCAATAATAATGATAATCAGTATTGTATTGTAATTAAGCAGTCAGCGGAGGCTCATTTTCGGGCAGACGAACCGTAATGGGGCAAACCGCTGTTTTTTCCAATATCTGCGCATACCTTCGAGGCGCATCTGTGGGAAATGGGCGCCTGGTACTTTGATGATGTCGCCCATCCGGAGCTCAAGGCGATGGTTCTTCGGTGACTGCTGCGACCGGCTCGACTGAAGAAGATCAGGTCTGATCAATACTTGATACTTGAAGTTCTGCTGATGTTTGCGGTCAAATATCAGTAGTTGGTGATTAGGAAAGTGCGGCTATCAGTCAGGATGCATGTGCCTTTTTTACATCAGCCATTATCAGCTGTTTGAAGGTTGGCGTTGCCTTTGGGAGATCAAACCTGATAGTAATCGCGGTACCAGTCAACAAATCTTGCCACACCGTCTTCAACACTGGTGTCTGGTTTGTAGTCGACGTCTCGGACAAGGTCGCTGACATCAGCATAAGTGTCTGGTACGTCGCCAGCCTGGAGTGGCAGTAGATTTTTCTCGGCGCTCTTGTTAAGGCAACCCTCCAACACACGGATGTAGTGTTCAAGATCCACAGGCTCATTGTTGCCGATGTTGTAGACGCAGAACGGTGCAGAACTTGATGCAGGGTCTGGCTTGTTGCTATCGAATTCGGGATTCGCTGTGGCGACTTTGTCCAGGGTGCGAACAACCCCTTCAACGATGTCTTCGACAAAAGTAAAGTCTCGTTTGTGTTTGCCGTAATTGAAAACATCAATTGGCTTGCCCGCAAGTATGTTTTTGGTGAACAGAAACAGTGCCATGTCGGGACGCCCCCAAGGACCATAAACAGTAAAAAAGCGCAGGCCGGTTGTGGGCAGCTTGAACAGATGGCTGTAAGTATGCGCCATCAGTTCATTGGATTTTTTGGTGGCTGCATACAGACTGACGGGATGATCGACTGATTCGTGAGTTGAGAACGGCATATTGGTGTGATTGCCGTAGACGGAGCTGGTTGACGCATAAACCAGATGTTCAACGTCTGTGTGCCTGCAGTTTTCCAGAACATTCATGAAACCAAGAATATTGGCATCTATGTAGGCATATGGATTTTCCAAGGAGTAGCGTACACCTGCTTGGGCGGCAAGATTTACGACTCTTTGTGGTTGATGTTCGCGAAAGGTTTTTTCCATCAAGTCACGGTCTTCGATATTTCCGCGCACTTCGGTGAATTTGTCGAATGCTTTTACCCGTTCAAGGCGGGCAAGTTTCAGGTCCACATCGTAGTAGTCATTGACGTTGTCCACCCCGATGACTTCGTCGCCGCGTGCCAATAACTTCAGGGCAAGCGTTGAGCCGATGAAGCCCGCTGTACCTGTGACAAGAATTTTCATAGATCGCAGTTTCTGTAGCAGTGTCTATATCTTAGAGTCGAGCATCAACGCTGTTTTTGTGTAAAACGCTTTTGATGTCGTAGAGGATGTGATCCGGTTTACCGAGTTGACGAATAGCATCGGCACCCATTGTCACGAAATCGTCGTGGGCGACAGCGAGAATGATCGCGTCGTAGTGGTGTTTGTTTAGTTCGGGAATGGGTGTAATGCCATACTCGCGCTTCGCCTCGTCTGCGTCGACCCATGGGTCATAGATATCGACATTGGCATGGTAGTGATTGAGTTCGTCGATAATATCCACAACGCGTGTATTGCGTAGATCAGGGCAGTTTTCCTTGAACGCCAGGCCGAGGACCAGGATGTTGGCACCCACGACATGGATCTTGCGGCGGGTCAGCATTTTCACAACCCGCTCGGCGATAAACGAACCCATGCCATCGTTGATCTGACGTCCGGCCAGGATCACTTGCGGATAGTAGCCAATCTCTTGTGCCTTGTGAGTCAGATAATACGGATCGACGCTGATGCAATGTCCGCCTACCAGGCCCGGGCGAAAATTCAGAAAATTCCATTTGGTCCCGGCAGCCTCGAGCACTTCGAGTGTATCGATGCCGAGTTTGTCGAAAATCAAGGCGAGCTCATTGATTAACGCTATGTTCAGATCCCGTTGAGTATTTTCGATGACCTTTGCAGCCTCGGCCACCTTGATTGAGCTGGCCAAGTGAGTACCGGCTGTGATAATCCTTTGATAAAGCGCGTCCACTTCTTTAGCGACTTCCGGGGTAGAGCCTGCGGTCACTTTCATGATGTTACTGACGCGATGTTCCTTGTCGCCTGGATTGATCCGTTCGGGACTGTAACCGGCGAAAAAATCCTTGTTGTATTGCAGCCCGGATTCACGTTCGATGATCGGTACACAGACTTCTTCAGTTGCGCCGGGATAGACGGTCGATTCGTAAATGACAACAGTATCGGGTCGGATGATTTTCCCGATGGTTTCGCTAGCACGGATCAATGGTGTCAGATCCGGTTGTTTATGTTGGTTAATCGGCGTTGGAACAGTGACAATGAATACTTTGCATTGCGCGATATCTCGTGGCTCGGACGTGAACTTCAGATGGCTGGCTTCGACCATTTCAGCTTTTGAGACTTCACGTGTGCTGTCATATTGGCGCTTCAGTTCATCGATCCGCTCGTGATTGATATCAAATCCGATCGTGGGCGATGCCTTGCCAAATTCCACAGCCAACGGCAGACCGACGTAGCCGAGTCCAATTATTGCTATTTGATCGTCCGCACGAATTCGAAACATGGTTACAATGACCATCCAGTGAGAGGTAAGCCGCTAATTTGGCCAGAGCGCCTTTGTGCAATATGGATTTGCGAAAGACAATTATACGGGCGCCGATTGTACTTGCTTTGATTGAATTCGCTGGGATGTGAATTATCGCAATTTTTCTCCCATCCTCACTTCTCAAGACTTCAAAAACGGGATACCGTTTTGCGTTTCTGTCTGATATTGTCTCCCTTTTTGCATAGCCTTATGGGCAGTGTGGGTTTGCAATCTCGTCTGTTTTAGCGTGAATCAGCTATACCCGTGCCCAGAGGATTTAAAAAAATAAACTAAGTGGCAACTCTCAAACTTTTCAAAATACATTTACGGGTGCCATTCCTGCTGTTGGCGTTGCTGGAATTCTGCATCTGCGTCGCTGCGGTTTACGTGGCGATTTACGTGCGCTTCGATGGGGCCGATATCGACGAAGTCAGCATTAACTCCCCCATAGTCACGTCAATTTTATTCGGCCTTGTCATGCCGATAACCATGCTAGCAATGGGGCTTTACCAAAGTCGCTTTCGCGGCGGGGTGCTTGGTGTCTTTCTGCGCTCGGTTATTGGTTTTGCCAGTGGTGCTGCTATTTTGGCGCTTTTGTACTATGTGGTGCCCGCTCTGTATCTGGGGCGTGGGGTTTTCGGGCTTGCCATCGTCATCGCTTTTTTTATGGTCGGCACAATTCGCCCGTTGTTCTTCTATTACGTTGATCGAGATGTTCTCAAAATCCGTGTGCTGGTGCTTGGCGCTGGAGAAAAGGCTGCTTCGATCATGCAGCGGATGCGCCGCCGAGTGGATCGTCGCGGTTTCCGGATTGTGGGATATGTACCGTTGGAAACCGACACTGGGGTTGCTATCGAACGTGAAAAACAGGTGGATCTGGGGAACCGCTCTCTACTGGATATCGCTCGTGAATCGGATGTCGATGAAATTGTTGTCGCAGCTGACGAACGACGTAACGGCATCCCGCTCAACGATCTGCTTGACTGTAAGCTCCATGGGGTTGATGTTATTGATCTGCTGAGCTTCTTCGAACGCGAACAGGGAAAGCTGCCGCTCGACATCCTGCGCCCTGATTGGCTGATCTACTCTGATGGTTTTAAACGTGGCATCGTACGTGACGTGTTCAAGCGAATGTTCGACATTGTCGCCAGTGCCTTGATACTCAGCATAACCTGGCCATTTATGGCGCTAGCGGTACTCGCGATCAAGATCGAAGAGGGTCGTGATGCACCTTTACTCTACCGTCAAGAGCGCATCGGCTATCGAGGCAAGGCCTTTGGTGTTTTCAAGTTTCGTAGTATGCGGGTTGACGCCGAAAAAGCCGGAGTCGCTCAGTGGGCTACGAAGAACGATTCACGTGTCACTCGAGTGGGCGGCATCATGCGTCGGACTCGCATCGACGAACTACCGCAAATATTCAACGTCCTGCGTGGGGATATGAGTTTTGTTGGTCCTCGCCCTGAGCGACCGCAATTTGTGGCGGAATTGGCCAAGGAAATCCCGTACTATCATGAGCGCCATGCGGTGAAACCTGGAATAACGGGATGGGCACAGGTATGTTACCCCTATGGTGCATCAATTGAGGATTCGGCGCAGAAGCAGGAATTCGATCTTTACTACATCAAGAATCACACGATCTTTCTGGATATGTTGATTCTATGTCAGACCGCAGAAGTGGTGCTGTTTGGCAAAGGTGCTCGCTAGCACGACCGACTGCCGAGAGGCATTGGAAGCACCGTTACGACAGGGCTAACTAACCCTCCCCGAGGCGGGCTGCCCGAGCCGAGCTTCATACTGGCTGAAAATTGATGCGGGCTGGAAATATTGGATTCCACACCCAAAATACATGGGCTGGCAGGATATTTTTTCGCCTGATATAGCGACAACTGGTGTGACTTTACGAGAGTTTGAAGTAATCGTCACGATCAACCCTGTTTTGCCGGTCTACACTTGAAAATCAGGTGATGGGCCGAATAAAACTGTAAATTTGAAGTCGGAGCATTGATTTGCCCGGGTTTGGGGTACGGAAATTGCGATTTTGGGAGTCTTGCTTACACAGCGTCTCCCTGATTAACCATAAAATATTTAGGGAAATGCACGTCACCTACGTAGGCACAGTTGATGAGTGAGGAAGACAAAGATTTTGATGGCGGGTTGGCAGTCGAGACGGCCAAACCGAAATTAACGAAACCACCACTGTGGAAAGTGGTCCTATTAAATGACGATTACACCCCAATGGAATTTGTGGTGGAAGTCTTGCAAGTGTTTTTCAAACTGGATCAGGAGCAGGCAACACGAGTGATGCTCCACGTACATCAGAGAGGAAAAGGTGTGTGTGGTGTCTTTACTCGGGAAATCGCGGAAACCAAGGTGGCTCAAGTGACGCAATATGCGCGTGAGAGCAAACACCCCTTGCTTTGCGAGATGGAGGAAGCCTGATACTTGGTGGCTGTATAGCCATCAGGTCAACCTGAGTACAGAACGACAGACAGACTCGCTAACGAAGGTAGACGCGGACAACATCGACAATGTTAAGTAAAGAGCTTGAATTTACCCTCAACAATGCATTCAAGGAAGCGCGTGCGCGTCGCTTCGAGTTCATGACGGTTGAGCATCTACTGCTGGCGCTGATCGATAATCCGACGGCTGCTCAGGTTCTGCGCGCCTGTGGCGGTGACCTTGATGGTTTGAGAGATGAGCTTGACAGTTTCGTCGATGAAAACACGCCATTGCTGGATGAAAATGATACGCGCGAAACTCAACCGACACTCGGTTTTCAGCGTGTATTGCAGCGTGCTGTGTTTCATGTGCAAAGCTCAGGCAAAAAAGAAGTGACTGGCGCTAATGTGCTTGTTGCCATCTTTGGCGAGCAGGACTCGCAAACGGTTTATCTTCTGAACAAACAGAACATTACCCGTCTTGATGTCGTCAATTATATCTCACACGGTATCGCCAAGAATTCTTCTGAAGAACAGGAAGAGACAGAAGAGGGCGGTGCGGAATATGGTTCTGAAGACGCTGAAAACGACGCCAAGCCGCTGGATAAGTATGCGACCAATCTGAATCAAAAGGCGCAAGCTGGCGAGATTGACCCGTTGATAGGCCGCGATCACGAAGTCGAGCGGGCTTCTCAGGTTCTGTGTCGACGCCGCAAGAACAACCCCTTGTTAGTCGGCGAAGCGGGTGTCGGAAAAACCGCTATCGCAGAGGGTCTTGCCAAGAAAATTATCGATGGCGAGGTACCTGAAGTCCTGTCTGAAGCGGTAATTTATTCACTTGACCTCGGCGCGCTGGTCGCTGGCACGAAATACCGAGGTGATTTCGAAAAGCGTCTGAAGAGCATTCTGACGCAGCTCAAGAAAGAGCCTGGTGCAGTTCTGTTTATTGATGAGATCCACACCATCATTGGTGCAGGAGCCGCGTCAGGTGGCGTTATGGATGCCTCCAATCTGATCAAGCCGATGTTGGCTTCCGGCGAGCTCAAGTGCATTGGCTCGACCACCTATCAGGAATACCGAGGCATCTTCGAAAAGGATCGAGCACTCTCACGTCGGTTTCAGAAAATCGATGTGGTTGAGCCTTCGGTTGATCAGACCTTCGAGATTCTCAAGGGCCTGAAGACGCGCTACGAAGAATTTCATGAGGTCAAGTACTCAACCAATGCACTGAAAACAGCTGCTGAGTTGTCAGGCCGCTATATCAATGATCGTTTTTTACCCGACAAAGCGATTGATGTTATCGATGAGGCTGGCGCAAGCCACCGCGTTAAAGGGGCGGCCACGAAAGGCAAGAAGCAGATAAACGTCAAGGATATCGAGGCGATCGTTGCCAAGATTGCGCGTATTCCGGAAAAGAGCGTGTCTTCAACAGATATGGACAAGCTGCGTACCTTGGCCCGTGACATGGGTATGCTGGTGTTTGGTCAGGATGAAGCCATCGAAACGCTCGGTGCCGCCATCAAGATGTCACGTTCTGGTCTCGGTCCGCAGGACAAGCCGATCGGAAGCTTCATGTTTGCTGGCCCCACAGGAGTTGGCAAGACCGAAGTCACCAAGCAGCTCGCGCAAATCATGGGTATCGAGCTGATTCGCTTCGACATGTCCGAGTACATGGAACGCCATACCGTCTCACGTTTGATCGGTGCGCCTCCTGGTTATGTGGGTTTTGACCAAGGCGGTTTGCTGACGGATGCAGTCATTCAATCACCGCATGCGGTGGTTCTACTGGATGAGATCGAAAAGGCGCACCCGGATGTCTTCAATCTGCTGTTACAGGTCATGGATCACGGTACCCTGACTGATAACAATGGTCGTAAAGCCGATTTTCGCAATATCATTCTGGTGATGACAACCAATGCGGGTGCGGAGTCCATCTCACGAACCACGATGGGATTCACTCAGCAGGATCACGCGACCGATGGAATGGAGGCGGTGAACAAAATGTTTACCCCTGAATTCCGCAATAGACTCGATGCCATCATCCAGTTCAAGCCTTTGGACAAGAGCATCATTCTCAATGTGGTCGACAAGTTCATCATAGAGCTCGAAGCGCAACTCGAAGAGAAGAATGTATCCATCGACTTCAGTACCGAAGCGAAGGTTTGGTTAGCGGAACATGGTTTCGACGCTCGTATGGGCGCGCGTCCTATGGCTCGTATTATTAGCGAGAACATCAAGAAGCCGCTGGCAGACGAGATCCTGTTCGGTCAATTGTCCAAGGGTGGGCGGGTTCGCGTAATCCTCGACGAGAAAGGCGATATAGATTTCGTCTTTGAGAGCAAGGAAAACAAGGAAGCGACAACCTCGAAAGCCTGATTGACATCGAGGTGCAGATCAAACCATGCAAAGGGCGGCCGACTGGCTGCCCTTGGTCATTCGTAAAAAAAGCTGATAACTAACGGCTTCTGTACGTGATCCGTCCTTTGGACAGATCATAGGGCGTCATCTGTACAGTGACTTTGTCACCCGTCAGAATACGGATGTAATGTTTGCGCATCTTGCCAGAGATGTGCGCCGTCACTACATGCCCGTTTTCGAGTTCAACTCGAAACATGGTGTTAGGAAGAGTATCGATAACGGTACCTTCCATCTCTATGGGTTCTTCTTTAGCCATTAATCCTCATTACTTGCTCGGTCGCGCCTCTGGGGCTGCTTGGGTGTTGCTGCTACGGTGTAACTGGCGCCATTATCACCATCTGGGCCGTTACCGCAAGTGCCGGGGGCACAGAATATCGGATTTGGAGCGATGGTAAGCGCTGGAAACGTCCAGAACATGGCGATTGCCGACGGATTATTCAAGATTAAAATCTTTCATTTGTATCCGTCGCTGGAGGCAACCATAATAGAGCGATGTACGACACTTTGCTTCACAAACCGAAAAACAGCGGCAGATTTGCCTCGCTCATGGAGCTTTACGAGCTGAACTACGTTCTGATTCGTCTGCTTGCGCCGGAACTCAAGTCCATGAGCGATGGAGAACATGTCTCAACGGCTCCAGGTGCAATGCCTCTGGTACTCGATCATGTTGTCCACGATCGATATACCACGACATTCAAGCTGACTTACGAATTTTCCTCGAGCCAGCGTCACGCTCGGGAGCCGAACCTCACGATTCGCCTTTATCACGACGCTCGAAGTTGTGAGGTCATGAGTGGGTTGTTACCCGGCAGTCGGCATGAAATCAGACGTACACGCGATCTCGAGGAGGGAAGGCGTTTGAATCGGTTTCTCAACAAATGGCTGCGTTACTGTCTTCGGCAAGGGCATGGTTTCTCTGACGTATCGCCAGAGACAACGCCCCCACCATCCAACTCGCCTCAGCGGCTCGTCAAACTGCCCTGAAAACGCTGATACTGCCTGCCAGCTTCGGCTAGCGCAGGCAGTGTTGGTTGTAGCTTTTCTGGTAGCGAGCCATGTGCACAACCGTATTGTCCATATCAGCTGGCGACAGGCGAACCTTCAGGCGACGCTCGAGTGAAACCACTCGCTTTTGCAGATCTTCGCAGCGACTCTGCTTGCTGGCTGCGACTGTAATGGTCGTCGTATCCGCATCTTTCCCGGCAGCTGTATCAACATTTTCACTCGCTGCCGCGACGTTCGGTTCAGCGCGAGAAATACCCGGCTTGATTGTGTCGCCACTTGGCGCATAGCTCAGTCGCTTGGGTGATTCTGCAGACACCTCTGCAGGTGTAACGCCCGATAACGCCGAGTTTTGTTCTTTTACCTGGTTGGCAGGAGCGGCTGAATTTGCCGATGAGCTTTTGACGCTGGCTTGCGATTTTTTCAGCGTGCCAATGCGCTCGAACTCGACACCGGTGGGAGGTGGGTTCGGGGAAAAGGTAATGGAACCATCTGGCTCCACCCACTTGTACAGACCATCAGCGAATACGGTGCTGGTGGCGAATATAAGGCTTAAAAGCGTGATTTTGCGAATCATAATGTCAGGTTTTACGCTAGAGTCCAAGGCATGCCAATGCAATCTCAGTGCCGATGAGTCAAGCCGTGCATTACGTAAGTGTAGCTTTGGGTGGCGCTTTGGGTGCAAGTCTTCGCTATGCCGTCAACCTGGGACTGGCATCGTCGATGGAAAAGCTGCCAGCCGCGACGTTGCTGGTGAATGTCCTCGGCAGTTTTATGGCGGGGTTTCTGACCACGTGGTTCCTGCATCGCTCGTTCGGCAATATATCTCTACAGCTTTTTTTGACGGTTGGCTTTCTCGGGGCCTTTACGACGTTTTCGGCTTTTTCGGTCGAGACGCTGCGTTTGTTCGAGGCGGGTCATCTTGGGTCGGCATTGTCTAATGTTTTACTGAATCTCCTTGCTTGTCTATTGGCTGTGTTCATCGGGGCCGCCGCTGGGCGTCTCGTATGAGATACTGACGTTTCAAGGCCAAGGCTATGGCGTAACCGTCTCTCAAGTAATCAATAACCCCGCATGCTAGATCCAAAATTATTGCGCAATGAACTCAGCGAGGTGGCTGCCCGACTTGCTGTCAGAAACATCACTCTGGATCAGGAGCAACTCTCGTCGCTTGATGCACAGCGCAAGGATTTGCAGAAACAAACCGAGGACTTGCAGGCGACGCGTAACACGCGTTCGAAACTGATCGGGCAGGCCAAGGCAAAAGGCGAGGATATTGAACCGCTACTTGCTGAAACGGCTGACCTTGGTAAGCAGCTTGACGCGGCAAAAGCTGAGCTGGAAAAAGTCCAGCTCTCACTCGATACCATCATGCTGGGATTGCCCAACATCGTGCATGACGATGTACCACCGGGTAAAGATGAAAGCGATAACGTCGAAATTCGCAAAGTGGGTACGCCACGCGAATTCAACTACGAGCCTCGCGACCATGTCGAGCTTGGTGCGCGCAATGCTTCACTGGATTTTGAAACTGCCGTCAAACTGACCGGGTCGCGCTTTTCGGTTCTGCGCGGTGATCTGGCCCGTCTGCACCGGGCGCTCACTCAGTTCATGCTCGACACCCATACCTTGGAGCACGGCTATACCGAAATCAATGTTCCGTATGTTGTCAATCGCGAAACATTGACTGGAACCGGGCAGTTACCAAAATTCGAGGAAGATCTTTTTCGACTGGTTTGGGGTGATGAACAAACGGCCCGTGAAGCAGGGGCTGATGGCAACGACTATTACTTGATCCCGACTTCCGAAGTGCCCGTGACCAATACCGTGCGCGGTGACATTCTTGATGTAACCGAGTTGCCGATCAAATACACCTGTCACAGCCCCTGTTTTCGTTCTGAAGCCGGATCTTATGGCCGGGACACACGTGGTCTCATCAGGCAACACCAATTCGAGAAAGTCGAGATGGTGCAAATTGTCCATCCCGATGAATCATTCGCTGCGCTTGATGCGATGACAGAGCATGCGGAGAACATTCTTAAAAAACTTGAATTACCTTACAGGGTAGTTGTTTTGTGCGGTGGCGATATTGGCTTTGCTGCTGCCAAGACGCACGATATCGAAGTATGGCTGCCTGCGCAGAATACATACCGCGAAATTTCATCGTGCAGCAATTGCACCGATTTTCAGGCGCGACGAATGCAGGCACGCTTCCGCAATCCCGCCACTGGCAAGACTGAGCTTGTACATACGCTTAACGGTTCCGGACTCGCCGTCGGTCGTACCTTGATCGCCATCATGGAAAACTATCAGCAAGCTGACGGCAGCATCGAAGTACCTGCCGCCCTGCAACCTTATCTCGGTGGAATACGAAGCTTGTTAATCACGGGAACTTGACACGATGCAGACATTGCCGACGCTTGTGCATTACCTGCTCAGAAATACTGAGCAGTATTCCAATCGCGTCGCAATGCGCCACAAGGATCTCGGTATCTGGCGAGAATGGAATTGGGCCGATGTCTGCAACGAAGTACAAAATTTTTCTTTAGGGTTGGCTGAGCTCGGTGTCAATCCGGGTGATCGCGTCGCCATTATTGGCGCCAACCGCCCAAGACTCTACTGGTCGTTTGCCGCCATTCAAGCCTTAGGTGCCATACCGGTGCCAATGTATGCGGATGCGGTAGCAGATGAAATGGTGTTCGTGCTCGAGCACGCCGCGGTACGCTTTGCCATCTGTCAGGATCAGGAACAGATCGACAAGGTGTTGTCAGTGCAGGATCAATTGCCGGAACTTGACAGCCTCATATACGACGAGCCGCGTGGCTTGCGTGACTACGACTCGGACACCATTTTCAACATCGATACGGTGCGGGAGTTTGGTGCTCAGGCACTCGAGCGCGACAGGCATCGCGCTGTCGCCTGGCGTGAAGGGATAGACAAGATCAAGGGTGATGACCTGTGCGTAATACTGTACACATCTGGGACTACCGGTCGCCCTAAGGGCGTCATGCTCTCGCATGATAATTTGATTGTGACCTGCATCAATGCGAATGAATTTGACAAGCTCGACCATCGTGAGGAGACCATCGCCTATCTCCCGTTAGCATGGGTAGGTGATCACGTTTTCAGTTATGGTCAATCGTTGACTGCGGGATACTGTGTTTGTTGTCCCGAGAGTCTGGATACGGTCAATGCTGATCGCCGAGAGATCGCGCCAAGTTATTTTTTTGCACCGCCGCGAGTTTTTGAATCGATACTGACAGCGATTACTGTTGCCATGGAGGACGCCAGTCGTCCCAAGCGCGCACTGTATGAGCATTTTTTGAAAGTTGCTACGCGACACGGTGAGGCTGTGTTGAATGGTGAAAGTCTCTCACCATTGGCACGATGGCATTACCGTTTGGGCGAATGGTTCGTCTACGGCCCGTTGAAAAATCGATTGGGTATGTCGAAAGTGCGGGTTGCCTATACGGCGGGAGAAGCCATAGGTCCGGATATCTTTCGCTTTTACCGTTCGATCGGTATCAACTTGAAACAGTTATACGGTCAGACCGAGGCGAGTGTTTATATAACGGCACAACCTGACGGCGAGATCGATGCCGATACCGTTGGCAGACCGTCGCCGGGTGTTGAGCTGAAGATCGCCGACTCTGGCGAAGTGCTTTACCGTTCCCCGGGGGTCTTTGTCGGTTACTACCGAAATGAGGAGGCCACAGCGTCTACCAAGACTGAAGATGGTTGGGTATATACGGGCGATGCCGGTTTCATTGATGATCGTGGTCACTTGCGTATTATTGATCGCGCCAAGGATGTTGGCAAACTTGAAGATGGAAGCCTGTTTCCGCCAAAGTACATCGAAAACAAACTCAAATTCTTTTCCACGATAAAAGAGGCTGTTGCCTTTGGTGACAATCGTGAGTTCGTGACCGCCTTTATCAATATTGATCTGACATCAGTTTCGAATTGGGCAGAGCGCAACAACATTGCCTATGGTTCCTATCAGGAACTGGCCGGTCATCCGCAGGTATATGCCATGGTTCAGTCACACATCGAAAAGGTCAACGCCGATCTGGCTGCCGAACCTCGAGTCGCTGGTGCACGAATCAAGCGGTTCCTGATCTTGCACAAGGAACTTGATGCCGACGATGGTGAATTGACCCGCACGCAAAAGGTGCGCAGGAACTTTATCAACGAACGATACGATGTCCTGATCAAAGCCCTGTATTCAGATCAGGAGTCCGCGTTTGTGTCTACTGAGGTTGTTTTCGAAGATGGCCGCAAGGGTACGATAGACGCAACGGTAAACATCCAGACGCTTGATATGCCAGATGCAAGTGCCACGATGAAGATAGCGTCATGATGACCAACGATTCTCGTGAAGTCCTGCTTGCCGCCGAGAATGTGTCATTGTCATTTGGCGGCGTAAAAGCGATTACCGACATCTCGTTTGATATACATGATGGTGAGATCCGCGCAATCATCGGCCCTAATGGCGCTGGCAAGACCTCCATGCTCAACGTCATCAACGGTTTTTATCACCCGCAAGAAGGCGTGATTACATTTCGTGGCAAGCGCCGGAGACGCATGAAACCGTATGAAGCGGCAGCTTCAGGCATCGCACGGACCTTTCAAAACGTAGCCTTGTTCAAGGGTATGAGCACGCTCGATAACATCATGTCGGGTCGTTCACTGAAAATGCATCGCGGTTTATTCTGGCAGATGCTTCACGTCGGTCCTGCACGCCGAGAGGAAATCAAACATCGCAAGCGCGTAGAGGAAATTATCGACTTTCTTGAGATCGCGCATATTCGAAAGCAACCGGTGGGTAAATTACCCTACGGTTTACAAAAACGAGTCGAGCTTGGTCGTGCGATGGCTATGGAACCGGATCTGTTGCTGCTGGATGAGCCCATGGCCGGAATGAATCTCGAAGAGAAGGAAGACATGAGTCGTTTCATTCTCGAATTGAATTCTGAATTTGGTACGACTATCGCGTTGATCGAACATGATATGGGTGTCGTGATGGATCTTGCGGATCGTGTCGTTGTGCTTGATTACGGCAAGAAGATTGCCGATGGCAGTCCGCAAGAAGTTCAGGCCAACCAGAATGTCATCGACGCTTACCTTGGAGTGTCGCACTGATGGAATTGCTCAAGTCCATATTCATTACACCGTTTGTCGAGATGGCAGGCTATCCGGACTTTCTTCTGCAGGTTATCTGGGAAGGTTTTGTATCAGGGATACTGTATTCATTGATTGCTTTGGGCTTTGTACTTATTTACAAGGCATCGGGTGTGTTCAATTTCGCCCAGGGCGTCATGGTCGTATTTGCAGCCTTGGTTCTGACCGGCTTGCACGGAATGGGAGTGCCGACCTGGGCTGCGGTGCTGATGACGATTGCGGTTATGGGTTTGTTGGCCGTGTCGATTGAAAAGCTTGTTTTGCGCAAGTTGGTTAATCAGAACGATGCCATTCTATTGATGGCGACCATTGGGCTGACACTGGTTCTCAAAGGTGTAGGTCAGCTGGTGTTTGGTGGTGAGTCAAGGCCGATGATTACCACGGAGCTGAAATTGCCCACGGGAAGCACTGATTGGGAAGTGTTCGATGGCATCGTAATCTTTCAGCACATTGATATAGCGGCAGCCCTTATCGCTATTTTGATGGTTGCAGCCTTGGGGGTCTTCTTTTCCAAGACGCGTATTGGTCGTGCGCTCAGAGCGGTAGCTGACGATCATCAAGCGGCGCTGTCGGTCGGGATATCCCTGCATCAGATCTGGGCGATCGTCTGGTTTGCTTCGGGTATCGTGGCATTGGTTACCGGCATCATGTGGGGTGCACGATCAGAAGTGTCTTTCGCGTTGGAGATCATTGCGTTAAAAGCACTTGCCGTTCTGATACTCGGCGGCTTTACCTCGATTCCGGGCGCTATTGTCGGTGGCCTGATAATCGGTATTGGTGAAAAATTGTTCGAAGTGTACTGGGGGGCAATCTTCGGCAGTGGTGTCGAGGCCTGGTTTGCCTATGTACTGGCATTGATCTTTTTGTTGTTTCGTCCGCAAGGCTTGTTTGGTGAGCGCATTATCGAACGTGTATAGCATGTGAGTACAATTGATGTTCTATCGTGAAGCTGGACAATTCAAGACGAGCTATGCCGCTGATCAGGCGCTGTTGCCGATATTGCAGGATCGTATTGGCTTAGCCGTGATCCTGGTGGTTGCCTTCATTGTCATTCCATTGATGGCATCGAATTTCATGATCAGCTCGATCATGATCCCGTTTCTGGTTTTTTCCCTCGCGGCGATTGGTTTGAACATTTTGATGGGCTATGCCGGTCAGCTCTCGCTGGGTACTGGCGCATTCATGGGAGTAGGTGCTTACTCCTGCTACAAGCTGGCAACGATTTTCCCGGACGTGAACATAGTCGTTCACATTCTAGTATCAGGTGTATTCGCCGCATTGCTTGGCGTGCTCTTCGGATTGCCCAGTTTGCGCATCAAAGGCTTGTATCTCGCCATAACGACATTGGCCGCACAATTTTTTCTTGAATGGTGCTTCATCCGTATTGAGTGGCTTTACAACTACAACGATTCGGGTGCTATCGAAGTGCCGCAGCGGATGCTTGCTGGTATCGCCATAACCGGCCCGTCAGCAACTCCTCTTGCCCGTTATTTCGTCATCCTTGTCATTGTGTCTTTGCTTGCCTTGATTGCGGCAAATGTATTGCGCGGTCGTATCGGGCGCAGCTGGATGATGATTCGAGATATGGACATTGCAGCTGAGTTGATGGGTGTTCGTCCTTTGATGGCCAAGCTTTCCGCTTTTGCTTTTTCCAGCTATTACTGCGGTGTTGCCGGAGCGCTGATGGTGTTTTGCTGGCTTGGGTCGGCGGAAGTTGAAGCTTTTGATATCAATCATTCCTTCCTGGTGCTGTTCATGGTCATCATCGGCGGAATGGGGTCGATTCTCGGTTGTTTTCTCGGCGCCGCGTTTATCTGGGCCTTGCCCGCAGTAATACGGTCCTTGCCATCGACCTTTGGCATCGACATGATGGCCGCCACGACCGAACATATCACCAATATCATCATTGGCGTTTTGATCATCTTTTTCCTGATTGTCGAGCCGCATGGACTTGCCAGGCTTTGGGGGATCGCCAAGGAGAAGCTCAGAACCTGGCCTTTTCCGTACGCCACGAGTTGAAATGCTGGCCACGAAACATTGCACGATAAACAAAAATATGCGAGCGTGGCTTTGAGAGTGAATGTGCTGGAACCACTGGAGAGTGAATGTTATGAATAAAAAACTATTGGTAACCGTCGCGGCTGGCGTTCTTGCCAGCGGCTTGGGAATGTCATCGGCTTACGCTGAAGATACAATGTACATGCCGTCCATGAGTTATAGAACAGGTCCATTTGCAAGCGGTGGTACACCATTTGCCGATGGCTATGCCGACTACTTCAATATGCTTAATGAACGTGATGGCGGTATTAACGGCGTCAAGATAGTTGTCGAGGAATGTGAGACGGCATACAACACACAAAAAGGTGTTGAATGTTATGAAGCGACAAAAGACAAGGGTGCACTTGCCTATAGTCCGTTATCGACAGGGATTACACTTGCGTTGATTCCCAAAGCACCGGTCGACAAGATCCCGGTATTTTCGATGGGTTACGGTTTGTCTGCTGCAGCTGCAGGGGAGAAGTTTCCGTGGACCTTTGTCTATCCGACTACTTACTGGAGTCAGTTGTCGTCGATCCTGACCTACATCGATTCCAACGGTGGCATTGAGGGCAAAAAAATTGGTTATATCTATCTTGATATTGGTTACGGGAAAGAACCGATTCCCTTGCTCGACGAATTGGCTGAATCAATGGGTTTCGAGGTCGTCAAGTTTCCGGTAGGCGTAAAGGAAATGCAGAACCAGTCCGCTCAGTGGCTGAACGTTCGCAAAGAACGTCCAGACTGGATGGTGATGTGGGGTTGGGGTGCCATGAACCCGACGGCAGTCAAAGAGGCAGCCAAGATTCGTTTTCCGCTTGATCGCTTCATCGGCAACTGGTGGGCGGGTTCTCACAGTGATCTCAAATCAGTCGGTGCCGATGGCAAAGGCTATCTTGCAGCCAACTTCTCAGGTATTGGTCAGGATTTCCAGGCGGTACAAGACATCCTGACCCATGTTGTCGACAAGGGCTTGAGTAGTGTTGCATCACGAGATGATGTCGGTAATGTTTTATATAACCGCGGTATGTTCAACGCCGTTGTATTGGCTGAAGCTATCCGTGAGGCGCAGGCCAAGAGCGGTAAAAAAGTTATCGATGGCAGCGATATGCGCGACGGTCTTGAGTCGATCGACCTGACGCAGGAACGCTTGACCGAATTGGGTCTCGAAGGTTTTACCGATACCGTCAAGGGTTCTTGTAGTGATCACGCAGGCGGTGGTTCCATCTTCATCCAGCAGTGGAATGGTAGCGACTGGGAACGCACCACCGATCTTATTCCGCCCATGATTGATGTCGTTCGGCCGAAGCTCGAAGAAGCCGCCGAAACCTATGTGTCAGACAAGCCAGACTGGCAATCGCAAAACTGCAGTTAATGGTTTGCAGTAGAACCTGCTTATCGAGTAACGACGAAGTATGCAAACGGGCCGAATCAGCGGCCCGTTTGTTTTCAGACTCTATTGCTGGACAACGCGTGATCAAAATATGAGTGAAGAGCAGATCGCAAGCGACGCCAAGACCATACTCAGCGTCAACAACATTGAAGTCATCTATGATCACGTCATTCTTGTTTTGAAGGGCGTGTCACTGACGGTGCCAGAAGGTGGCATCGTCGCCATACTGGGTGCCAATGGTGCTGGCAAGACAACAACCTTGAAAGCCATCTCGAATCTGTTGCTGGCGGAGCGTGGTGAGGTGACCAAGGGCAGTATCGAATTCTACGGCAAGGAAGTGCAAGGATTGGCGCCAAATGAACTGGTGCGTCGAGGGTGTATCCAGGTCATGGAAGGTCGTCATTGTTTCGGGCACTTGAGTGTCGAGGAAAACCTGCTGACCGGTGCGTTCACACGCAAGGATGGCAAGGCTGCGATCAAGCAAGACATGGAGATGGTGTATCACTATTTTCCACGTCTGAAGGAACGACGTGCATCACAGGCAGGCTATACCTCGGGAGGAGAGCAACAGATGTGTGCGATTGGTCGTGCCCTGATGTCAAAGCCATCGATGATTTTGTTGGATGAGCCCTCTATGGGACTTGCACCACAGCTCGTTGAAGAGATTTTTGAAATCGTCCAACAACTGAACAAGGACACCGGTGTGTCTTTTTTGCTGGCTGAACAGAACACCAACATAGCGCTTCGCTATGCCACCTATGGCTACATACTCGAGTCTGGTCGTGTTGTGCTTGATGGCAGTGGTGAAACCTTGCGTGAAAACTCTGATGTCAAGGAGTTCTACCTCGGAACCGGTGGAGAGGGGCGTAGGAGTTTTCGTGACGTCAAACACTATAAGCGCCGCAAGAGATGGCTGGCATGAACTTCTTTGACGATAAGGATACGCTCGACCCGTCTACTCGCCTGAGCGAGTTGTTCGATGGTTTTAATGAACGACTGGAGACGGCGCGGCACAACTGTCCGGGCCTTGCTCGTCATCATGCACAAGTCTTGAACACTAGAGTTCACGATAGTGATTCCTTGCGCAGCCTGCCGATACTGCGCAAGGCCGATGTCATGCAGGCACAACAGGAAAAGCCACCTTTCGGTGGTTTCGTCAATGTCGCCGCCTTGTCAGGATCGCGATGGTTCATGTCACCGGGACCTGTCTGGGAACCACAATTGCCGATTAGCGATCCATGGCAATCGGCGCGCGCCTTACATGCGGCAGGCTTTGCCTCTGGCATGCGCGTTCACAATGCATTTTCGTATCACCTGACACCGGGCGGTTTCATTCTTGATGAGGGCGCGCGGGCGCTCGGCTGTATCGTATTTCCCGCGGGTATCGGTAATACTGAAGCGCAGGTTGAAGCCCTGCATCACACCGCATCTGAAGCTTATGTTGGTACCCCTGATTATCTGCAGACTTTGCTGGATCATGCCAGCGAGCAGTCAATCGAATTACCACAATTGAAACGGGCGATGGTCTCTGGTGGCGCGCTGTTTCCGGCCATGCGTGAAAAGTACCTGAGCCAAGGGATTGATGTCATGCAGTGCTATGCCACTGCTGACCTCGGCGTTATCGCCTATGAAACTTCAAGCGATGGCCAGTTGCATGCCGGCATGGTGATCAATGAAGGCTTGATTGTCGAGATTGTTATTCCGGGTACGGGAATCCCGGTCAGCCCCGGAGAGGTCGGTGAATTGATTGTGACCCGATTGCATCCGGATTTTCCGCTTGTCCGGTTTGCTACAGGCGATCTTTCCGCCGAGATCGTTGAGCCTAGCCCCTGCGGTCGGAGCCAAAAACGTATCAAGGGCTGGATGGGACGTGCGGATCAAAGAGCGAAGGTGCGTGGCATGTTTGTCGATCCTTTACAATTGAAGAAATTGGCTGATGCGCATCCAGAGTTGCAACGCTGGCGTCTGGTCGTTGACCGAGCAGGTGATCGAGACGTCATGAATCTCAAGGTAGTCGCAAGTGGTGATGAGGGTTCATTGAACGTTGATGCCCTGGAAAATACGCTGAAAAAGGTCACGAATCTGTCTGGCACAGTAGAAATCGTCCCTGAGCTTCCGTCTGATGGTGTGGTGATTGACGATCAACGTGACTACAGTTAATAGATACCATCGCGTTTTTTACGACTGAACCAGAACATGACCACTGAAGATCTTCCGAACATCGACAAGGACGTAACGCCAGCCTCTATGCGTAGCATCGCGATGCCAGCTGATGCAAATCCAAACGGCGACATTTTTGGTGGTTGGATTTTGTCGCAAATGGATCTGGCTGGTGGCACCTATGCGTTTTTTGTTGCGCAAGGGAGAGTCGCCACCGTAGCTGTGACTGGTATGAAGTTTCACAAGCCGGTCAATATTGGTGATGAAGTCAGTTGCTATTGTGCAACTGACAGCATTGGTAATACGTCGATTACCGTCCGTGTCGAAACCTGGGTACGTCGGCGTCACAAGATGGAATCAGAGCAAGTCACCGAAGGTCTGTTCACGTTTGTCGCCATCGATGAAAACGGCAAACCGCGCCCAGTGGTAGCTGCTGAATGAATGCGGACTCCGGTCGTCTGGCAGCCATTGCAGAGGCCATCTCAAACCAGCAATTGCCACCGGTTGATACCTGGCATCCCTCGCGCACGGGTGATATCGATATTCGCATTGCCGCAAACGGTGACTGGTTTCATCAAGGCAGCCTTATCCATCGTTCGAGAATGGTTCGTTTGTTTTCATCCGTTTTGCGTGCTGATGATGATGGGCATACTTATCTGGTAACACCGATTGAACGTTTGCGCATTGTTGTTGAGGATGCACCTTTCATGGCTGTAGGCCTGGAACGTCATGGGGAGGGCGATGATCAGTCGCTGGTTTTCA